>NZ_PZJK01000014.1:0-200926 GCF_003206675.1 Salinicola sp. RZ23 | reverse complement strand
CCCTACTTGAAGCCGCCTCACTCGAGAGTGGAGACTTCTGCCGTGACCCGAAGTGACTCAAGTGCTTGTCAGCGCTTGCGTTCTGGGTCGCCGTAAGGAGAGGCGTATTTTAAGGATCTTGGCGAAGATGTCAACGTCTTTCTTATCGATCTCTGCCCGATTCTCGTTGCTGCCGGAGAACCGATCCTGGAAAAGCGAGTGGCGTATTCTGCCGCTCTCATCGCCAGCTGTCAATCGATTTACCCAATCTTCTCAACAGCTTAGCTAGCTTTTCCACCAACCCCGAGAACCTGTCTCGGCGTCAGCGGATGCGTACTTTACGGATCTCCCGCGGCCTTGGCAAGGGCTCGCGGCAAAAAAGTTGTGCCGCTTCGAGGCTGCTGGCCCCTGAGGCCCGAGTGACAGGCTCTGACGCCATCCACCATGCTGGTCGTGGTCATCGATCATGCGTTTGTCCTGACCATTGCGCTCCAGCCGTGCGAGCAGTGATAGGAGAACTTGGTCAGCGCGTGCGGGCCGCGCCATAATTGGTAAAACCACTTGCCTGCAAGGAGGTCGCGCGTGCCGCCATCATCCCTGCGCCAGCCGCGCCTGGCCGACGTCATCACTCAGCGTCTGGAGACGCTGATCCTGGAAGGCAGCCTCAAGGCGGGCCATCGCCTACCATCGGAGCGTGAGCTCGCCGAACGCTTCGGTGTCTCGCGCCCGTCGCTGCGCGAAGCGATCCAGAAGCTCTCGGCCCGTGGTTTACTCACCAGCCGCCAGGGCGGCGGCACCTATGTCAACGAGCGTCTCAGCGACAGCTATGGCGATCCGATCCTCGAGATGCTGTCGCGTCATGACGAGTTCTATCTCGACGTGCTCGAGTTCCGCGATGCCATGGAGGGTATTACCGCCTATCACGCGGCGATGCGCGCGACTCCGGCGGACAAGGAGATGCTGCAGCAGCGTTTCCAGGCCCTGCGCGACAGCTATACCGACCCCGGCCAGCAGAGTGACGCCCTGCGCGAGGCCAAGGCTGATGCCGCCTTCCACCTGGCGATCGCCGAGGCGGCGCACAACGTGCTGATGCTGCACACCATCCGAGGCCTGTTCCAACTGTTGGAGAAGAGTATCGTCGCCAATCTGGCGCATCTGTTCGAGCGCCCCAACGCGCGCAGCCTGCTGATGGATCAGCATCGTGCACTGCTGGAGGCGATTCTGGAGGGCCGCGCCGAGGATGCCCGGCATCTCGCCCATGAGCATCTCGGCTATGTCAAGGAGGGGCTGATGGAGATGCAGCGCGCCGAGTTCCGTGCCCAGCGCGCCGAGCGCCGCACCCAGTTGCTCAAGGGCACGCCACCACGTTGATCACTCACCGCTCAGGTGGCGGTCCTTGAGCTTGACGTAGTTCCCCGCCGTGTAAGCGAAGAACTCGCGCTCCTCGGGCTTGAGCGGGCGCAGCGGCTTGGCCGGGTTGCCGGCATAGACATGGCCGCTCGCCAGCCTCTTGCCCGGCGGCACCAGCGCGCCGGCAGCGATGATCACCTCGGACTCGACCACGGCGCCGTCGAGCACGATGGCGCCCATGCCGACCAGCACCCGATCCTCCACGGTGCAGCCGTGCAGCGTCGCCTGATGCCCCACGGTCACCTCGTCGCCGATGATCAGCGGATGCCCGCCGGGGTTATAGTCGCTGGCGTGGGTACAGTGCAGCACGCAGCCATCCTGCACGCTGGTGCGCGCGCCGATGCGGATGCGATGGACATCGCCGCGAATCACCGCCATCGGCCACACGGAACTGTCGTCTCCCAGCGCCACATCACCGAGCACCACACTGGTCTCGTCGATGAAGACCCGCTCGCCCAGACTCGGGCTCATGCCCTGATAGGTTCTCATTGCCATGAATTGCACGCCTCTCTTCGCTCGACGCCGCCCGGCGCCGAGGGCCGTGGTTGGTTTCTATATCAGGCTCGACAACAGCACGACCGCCGTCAACGGGATCGACACGTAGCGCACCACGCCGCGCCACAGCCGAAACCCCGTCGCCGGCGCCCCCAGCGCCGAGGCTGCGGCTTCGGGTAGCATGCGCCAGGCGGCGAAGATCGCGATCAGCAGCCCACCGATGGGCAGGAAAATGTCCGGGGGCACGGTCGAGACCAGGGCGAAGAAGTTCATCTCGCCGATCCAGTGCACGTCGGCCAGGGTCGAGAACGAGAGCACCGAGAGCAGCCCCACGCCCCACACCAGAGCACCGATCAGCAGCGCCGCCCGCCCGCGGCGCCAGCCGGCACCGATCAGCATCGCCACCATCGGCTCGGCCAGATTGATCGAAGAGGTCCAGGTCGCCACCAGCAGCAGCAGGAAGAAGGCTCCCAGCCAGATCTGGCCACCCGGCAGCTCGCTGAAGGCGATCGGCAACGTCACGAACATCAGCCCCGGCCCCTCGGTCGGATCGAGGCCGTGGGTGAACACGACCGAGAAGATGGCGATACCCGAGAGCAGCGCCACCGCAATATCCAGCAGGGCCACCGCGCAAACCGCCCGCGGCAGGCTCTGTTCATCGGGCATGTAGGCGCCGTAGGCCATCAACGCACAGGCGCCCACGGCGAGGGTGAAGAAGGCGTGCCCCATGGCGTTGAGCACCACATGGAGATCGATCGCCGCCGGATTGGGCGTGAACAGCCACGCCATCGCCGCACCGAAACCGGCAGTGGTGACGGCATATCCCCCGAGCACGATCAGGATCACGTAGAGCAGCGGCATCATCACATTGTTGAGCTTTTCCAATCCGTTGCTGACCCCGGCGGCAACCACCGACATGGTCAACAGCATGAACAGCGTGTGATTGAAGGTCATGCGCAGAGGATCGGCGAGGAAGGTGTCGAATGCCGAGCCGATCTCCGCTGGCGTGCGATCGACGAAGCCACCGTTGACCGAATCGACCAGATACTCGATCGACCAACCGGAGACCACCGAATAGAACGAGAGGATGAAGAACACGGTGAGCGCCCCGAACAGCCCCACCCAGCGCCAGTGCGGGCTGACCCCGGCCTCGCTGGCGAGATACGCCAGCGCCTGCATCGGGCTGCGCCGGCCGGCGCGCCCGATCAGGATCTCCGCCATCATCATCGGCAGGCCCAGCACCACCACGAACAGGATGTAGAGCAGCAGGAAGGCCGAGCCACCGTTCTCCCCGGTCATGTAGGGAAAACGCCAGATATTGCCCAGCCCCACCGCGGCGCCGGTCACCGCCAGAATGAAAGCACGGCGGGAGTGCCAGCGCTCCAGGGTTTCGCTCATCGTCTCGTCACCTCATCTTGGCGGGGCACCGTCTCTACCGGGCCATCCATACGGGGCCATCTTCACGGATAAAGGAGGCGAGCCTATCAGGGCTCACCGCAGCGGCCAATCCTGGCATCGCGCGGTGGCGAGAATGCTGACCGCCGCTCTGACTGCCACCCCGGCCGCCGCGTTGAAAGGCAAGGCCATCCCCCCCATATACTGTGGCACCGATTCTTCGTCCGAGGTGATCATGTCGCACAATCCGCTGCTCGACTCCTGCACGCTGCCGCCGTTCGAGGCGATTCGCCCCGAGCACGCCGTTCCCGCGATCGAGAAGATCATCGCCGACAACCGCACCGCGATCGACGCCCTGGCCAATCAGCAGACGGTCACCTGGGACTCTCTCGCCGCGCCGCTGGAGGCGCTCGACGACCGCCTCTCCCAGGCTTTCTCGCCGGTATCGCATCTCAACTCGACAATGAACAGCGACGCCCTGCGCGACGCCTATCAACAGTGTCTGGCCCTGCTCTCGGAGTACAGCACCTGGGTCGGCCAGCACACGGCGCTGTTCCAGGCCTTCGAGCGCCTGGCCCAGAGTGAGGATTTCGCCGCGCTGGACGAGGCACAGCGCAAGGCGGTGGACAACACCCTGCGCAACTTCCGCCTTGCCGGTGTCGATCTGCCGAGCGAGCAGAAGCGCCGCTACGGCGAGATCCAGGCGCGGCTCTCCGAACTCGGTAACACCTTCTCCAACCAGCTGCTCGATGCCACCCAGGCGTGGCACAAGACCCTGCCCGACGCCTCGCGCCTGGCCGGCCTGCCCGAGAGTGCGATGGAGATGCTGGCCGCCAACGCCGAGGCCAAGGACGAGTCGGGCTACCGCATCACCCTCGATGTGCCCTGCTTCCTGCCGATCATGACCTTCGCCGAGGATCGCGAGCTGCGCCAGGAGGTCTACACCGCCTACGTCACCCGCGCCTCCGACCAGGGTCCCAACGCCGGAGCCAACGACAACGCTCCGGTGATCGAGGAGATTCTGGCGCTGCGTCACGAGCTGGCCCAGCTGCTCGGCTTTGCCACCTACGCCGACTACTCGCTGGAAACCAAGATGGCCGAATCCCCCGGCCAGGTCCTGGGCTTTCTCGACGATCTCGCCGAGCGCGCCCTGCCCCAGGCGCGACGCGATATCGGCGAGCTCGAGACCTATGCCCGCGACACCCTCGGCATGGACGAGCTGGCACCGTGGGACATCGGCTTCGTCAGCGAGAAGCTGCGCCAGGCGCGCTATGACATCTCGCAGGAGCAGCTACGCCCCTATTTTCCCGCGCCGCGGGCGGTGGACGGCCTGTTCCGCGTGGTCGGCAAGCTCTACGGCATCCACATGGCCGAGAACCCCGACGCGCCGCGCTACCACCCGGACGTGCGCTACTTCGACGTGCTCGACGGCGACACTCCGATCGCTGGCTTCTATCTCGATCTCTACGCCCGTGAAGGCAAGCGCGGTGGCGCCTGGATGGATGTCTGCCGTACCCGCCGCCAGCGTGAGGATGGTTCGCTGCAGCTGCCGGTCGCCTACCTGACCTGCAACTTCACGCCGCCGGTGGGCGGCAAGCCGGCGCTGTTGACCCACGACGAAGTGCTGACACTGTTCCACGAATTCGGTCACGGCCTGCACCATATGCTGACCCGGCAGACGGTGGCCGACGTCTCCGGCATCAGCGGCGTGGCCTGGGACGCCGTCGAGCTGCCCAGCCAGTTCATGGAGAACTTCTGCTGGGAGCGCGAGGGACTCGACCTGATCGCCGGCCACGTCGACAGCGGCGACAAGCTGCCGGATGCGCTGCTCGACAAGCTGCAGGCGGCACGCAACTTCCAGTCGGCGATGCAGATGATGCGCCAGCTGGAGTTCTCGATGTTCGATCTGCGACTGCACCATGAGCTCGCTACCCCCAGCGCCGCCGACGTGCAGGCCCTGCTCGATGCCGTGCGCGACCAGGTATCGGTTGTCCCCAGCGTCGACTTCAACCGCTTCCAGAACGGTTTCTCGCATATCTTCGCCGGCGGCTATGCGGCGGGGTACTACAGCTACAAGTGGGCCGAAGTCCTCTCGGCGGATGCCTACAGCGCCTTCGAGGAGGCCGGCATCTTCGACGCCGAGACCGGCCAGCGCTTCCGCAGCGAGATACTGGAGCGCGGCGGCTCGCGCGATGCCGCTGAGCTGTTCAAGGCATTCCGCGGTCGCGAGCCGAGCATCGAACCGCTGCTGCGCCATACCGGCATCGAACCCCGCGACGCCGCCTGACGGACGTCGCCGACACGCACCCTGCGACGCGGGCCGGCCAGCCCCGCCCGCGTCGCCAGCGAGGTCAGCCATGACTCATACCCCCAAACGCTTCATCGCCGGCGCCATCTGCCCGCGCTGTGCGGCCATGGATCGCATACGCAGCTGGGAGCAGAACGGTATCCGTTACCGCGACTGTGTCAGCTGCGACTTCTTCGAGCAGTTACCGGTGGAAGACAGCGCCCAGAACGAACTGCCGACCCGGGTCAACCAGCCGCGTGAGACGCAGAAACCGGCGCGCGAGGAGATCAGCACGGTCAAGATCATCGACCCCGGTACCCGCCACTAGGCACTAGGTGCTGACCGGCCTGGATCGCCTCATCCCGCCGCGACGACCTGGGCCATCAACTGGCTCAGATCGTCACTGCGCCAGGTGGGCACCTGCTCAAGTGCCGGGTCCATGGCCTTGCCCGGGCGCGCCACGAACGCGGTACGCATGCCCACCGCCTGGGCGCCGATCAGATCCCAACCATGTGCCGCCACCATCACCATCGCCTCGGGCGCGACCGACCAGTGCGCCGCCGCCGCACGATAGGGCTCCGGTGCCGGCTTGTAGCGCTCGACCTGATCGACGCTGAGAATGGCATCGAAGTAGGCTGCCAGCCCCGCCTGGGCCAGCTGATGCTGCGCCGCCGCGCTGGCGCTGTTGGTCAGGGCGGTGAGCGTATGACCCTGCTGGCGCAACCCGGCCAGCGCCTCGACGGCATCGGCATGCGCCGGCATGCCGAGTACGCCGTCGACCAGCGCCTGCTCGTCGGCGGGCGCGATCGAAACCCCATGCTTGGCGCCCAGCTGACGCAGCGCGCTCTTGGCCAGCTCGGCGAAGGGCGCGAAATGCCCGACCAGATTGGCAGTCATCCAGGTTTCCTGAAGGATCAGGAACCACTCGCCGCGGCGCGCCTCGGTACCGAACCAGCGCATGAACAGCGGGTCCAGCGCGGCGGTGTCGAGCAGCGTTTCATTGACGTCGAAGACCAGATGCACAGGGCCTCTCCCTTGGGTGGTTGGCCCCTCAGTGTAGAACGCAATGCCTAAAGGCGTGGCCGCCTAGCGCCCCAATCCCCATCCCAGTCCCAGGCCGTGTGTCAGCACCTCTCGCAGTACCGCCAGCGGCGGCAGCCAGGCGATCAGATGCACCGAGGTCAGCAGCAGCATCAGTGAACTGCCGGGGGCCTTCCAGTCGAACGGCTTGAGCGCGGTGCCGAAGGAGCGCTTGAACCGCGCCCCGGTGAGATCGACGCTGTAGAGCTCGTCCAGCGCCAGATGGATGAGAAAGCCGAGCGTCAGCGCCAGGCCATGCAGCCAGGCCAGCGGCGCCGGCTGGCCGAGCAGGGTGAAACTCGCCGCCGCCGTCGCCAGCCCGCTGAGTGCCGCCGCCAGCAGCGAGTGCCACAGCCCGCGATGCACGGTGAAGCGGGCGAACAGCGCGCTGGCCAGATAGCGCACCGCCAGATAGGTGGCCCCACAGGCGGCGAACAGCTGCGCCGGCGTGACCCGATGCTGCAGCAGCAGCACCGCCACGACGATGGCGATCAACGCCAGGATCTGAAAGATCAGGCGCACCGCGCGGGAGTTGTCGGCATCGATGTCGGGCAGAATGCCGCCGAAGGTCACCAGACCGGCGATCGCCGCCGCCTGCCACAGCCCATAGAGCGACGCCTGCCATCCCGCCTGGGAGACCACGAGTCCCCCCACGCTGGCGACCCCGAAGTGGGTGCGAAAGTTGGCCATCGGTGCCGCCGCTCCAAGACTGGATAAATAGCCAGATTATGCGGCTTGCGACCTATGGAAAACAATAGCTTAGACAGCGGCGTTTCGGATATCAGCCATGCCGCACCCGAATTCCGGCGACACCCCGCCGATTCGGCATGAGCCCGCACACGCCACGGCCCCGCCGAAGCGGGGCCGTGGAAGGAGTACCGGTGCCGAGCGGTACGACGTTACTTGATCACGCCGCAGGCAACGCGCGCCCCGCCGCCACCCAGCTTGGGTTGATCGCTGTAGTTGTCGCCGCCTGAGTGGATGACGAAGGCGTGGCCGGAGAGATCCGCTTCGCTCAGGCGCGGCGCCAGCACCGGGGTGGTGGCGTCGCCCTGGGCATCCACCGCCAGTACCGGCAGATCACCGAGATGGCCGGCATCACTGTACGGCCCCTGGTGAGAGTCGGTCTGCTCGGGATCGAAATGGCCGCCCGCGGCCCCTGCCGGGGTCACCTTGCCATCGCTCTCGCTGGGATCGCAGCTGGCGTTGGTGTGCAGATGAAAACCGTGGATACCGGGCTCGAGACCGGAAAGCTCGGGCGTCAGCAGCAGCCCGTAATCGGTATCCTTGGCGGTGATGGTCCCGATGGACTCACCAACCCCTTGGGTGGAGACGCTATGCATGTCGACCTGGGTATCGGCCTGTGCCAGCCCCGCCAGCGTCAGCAGGATACCCGCGCCCAGGGCGCTCGCCATCGTCCGTTGCATCGTTCACCTCCGATTCGACCGTGATGTGCTGAACGGGCCAGCCTATTGCTCGCCCGCCGCTCTCAACCTAGTCGAAGTCGCGCGACGCTGCGACGTCCCGGTCTCACGCCAGATTGTCGAGAATGCGCAACGACGGGGCGGCCTGATTGAGGGTGTAGAAGTGCAGACCCGGCGCCCCGCCATCGAGCAGACGCTGGCAGAGCCGTGATACCACCTCGGTCCCGAAGGCCTGGATGCTCTGCTGGTCGTCGCCGTAGGCCTCGAGCTGCTTGCGCACCCAGCGCGGAATGTCGGCGCCGCAGGTGTCGGAGAAACGTGCCAGCTTGCTGTAGTTGGTGATCGGCATGATGCCGGGCACGATCGGCGTCTCCACGCCCAGTGCGCGGACCCGATCGACGAAGTGGAAGTAGGCGTCGGCGTTGAAGAAGTACTGGGTGATGGCGAAGTCGGCGCCGGCCTTCACCTTGCGTGCGAAGTTCTCCAGATCACGCTCGACGTCCGCCGCCTGCGGATGCGCTTCGGGATAGGCCGCCACAGCGATCTCGAAATGGTCGCCGGTCTCGGCGCGCACGAACTCGACCAGCTCGTTGGCATAACGCAGCTCACCCGCCCCGCCCATGCCCGAGGGCAGATCACCGCGCAGTGCGACCAGGCTCTCGATGCCCGACTCACGATAGCGTCCGAGCAGATCGCGTATCGCGGCCTTGTCGCTGCCCACGCAGGAGAGATGGGGGGCTGTAGAGACGCCACCCTGGCGCAGCGCCTCGACGGTATCGAGGGTGCGCGCCTGGGTCGAACCACCGGCACCGTAGGTGACCGAAAAGAAACGCGGCGAACGCGCACTCAGCGCATCCCGCGTGGCGGCGAGCTTTTCCCGCCCGGCCGCGGTATTGGGGGGAAAGAACTCGAAGCTGATACCCAGGGGGAGATGCGGATTCATGCGCGCCTTCGTCTCGAAATCGGATCAGGAGGGAGAGGTGCCGGCTCGTGCCAGCGGACGCCCGTCACGACCCGCGCGAGCCTCTCTACGACATGGGCTCATTGTGCCCGCCGCCCTGGGCCCCGGCCAATGAAACTTTCCGCGGCCCGGCATGAAAACCGGTCATGCAAGCGCCTTCACGCATGACGTTCGATCGGGCCGCGTCAGGGGCGGAATCAGGGATGGACACCCGCGTGGCAGTCGCCACCGGTACGGCAGGCGGCGGTCTCGACCTGGAGCGTGGCGTGATGGATCGCGAAGCGCTCCTGCAGCACCCCATAGGCGCGCTCGATGACCGCATCGTGCTGATCGGCCGAGGCGATCACCAGATGCGCGCTGAGCAGCGGGTCCTGCGGAGTGAGGCCCCAGACGTGCATGTCGTGCAGCCCGCTGACGCCCTCGACCGCCAGCAGCGCCTGCCGGATCTGATCCACGTCGAGCCCCTCCGGGGTGCCTTCGAGCAGGGTGTGGGCGGAACGCCGCAGGATCGTCCAGGCCGCCCGCAGGATCAGCCCGGCGGCGAGCACCGAGAGCAGCGGGTCGATCGGTGTCCAACCGGTGAGCAGGATCACCACCGAGGCCACGATCGCCGCTACCGAACCGAGCAGATCGCCGAGTACGTGAAGCAGCGCACCGCGCAGGTTGAGATTCTCCTGATCGCCCCCGTGGAGAATCTTGAACACCACCAGATTGACCAACAACCCGAGTACGGCGATGACCATCATCGGCCCGGCCAGCACCTCCACCGGTTGGGTGAAACGCTGCACCGCGGCGATGAAGATCCACACTGCGATGCCGAACAGGGTCAGCCCGTTGACGAAAGCGGCAAGCACCTGGAAACGCTGATAGCCAAAGGTACGCCGGGTATCCGGCGCGCGCCGGCCCATGGCGAAGGCGAACAGCGCCAGGCCGAGCGAGAAGCTGTCGCTGAACATGTGCCCGGCATCGGCCAGCAGCGCCAGCGAGCCGGACACCCAGCCACCTACGACCTCCGCCAGCATGAAGCCGGCGGTGAGCAGCATCGCCCATTTGACCCGCTTGGCGCTGTCGGCGGTCACTTCAGGCGTATGGTCGTGATAATGGTGATGGCCGCCATGATCGTGATGATGATCATGATGGTGGGCGTGGTCGTGATGAGCGGGCATGGCGCGCGTCCGTCTAACGTGTCCTGCAAGGGTAGCGCACACCCCTGACGCTATTGTATTACACCCCCGCCCCGTCAGCGGCGTCGCCGGCGCACCGAACGGTGCCGGCGGCCTGCACGATGGCGTGCCTCAGCGCCATGGACGCTGGCGCCAAAGATCCCAGGCAATGCCCACCGCGATACCGACACCGATACCCCAACCCCACTCGCCGCTGGCCAGCCACACTGCCATGCCGGCGACGATGCCGATGAGAGAGCCCTGCATATGACCTCCGTTTCGCTGAGCGCGCTGCGCTGAAAGGATCGACGCTTCCGCGACACGGAAAGCTGGCGCATGATGCCATGGGAGACGACGGTGAAGACAGCCAGGGGATAGCATCAGGGCAAGGCAGTCATGAAGAGACAACCCTGAAGAGACAGCCGTGAAGAGATGGTCAAGGAAGGGAGAGACACCCTAGGGAGCCCCCCAGACGCAGACGAACGAAAGGTCCGGCAGCAGATCGGAAAGAAGAGGCAGACAGGAAGATAGATCGAAGGCGAATTGGGTGGCGAACGCCGCCCATCAGAGCTCACCCCGCAGTCCTTTGCGGTCACGCCGCTTGGCTAAGTGAGCCCACTCAGCATGCATCGTCTCTGGGCGGTAACCAAGGCAAATATGATAATCCCCGCATCACTTTTGCTAATAACAACACTTAAGTTCCCTTAATCATGGAGTTATAGCCGGACAACGGTTCAATAACCCCTGTCATTTTTTGTATCTGAGAAAGAGTCGCAGGAACAGAGGCTTGCGCTCCGCATCCGGCCCCGCCCTACAGGCATTGGCGCCCAGCCCAGAACGAAAACGACGACGCCCGCATCAGCGGGCGTCGTCGTGTGGTGGCAGACCGCTGCCAAGCAGCCGTCAGTTGCCGACCGGAGCCTGCTGGGGCGGCTTGGCCTTGGCCAGCAGGAACAGCACCACGGTGATCACCGCGCCGACGACATCGCTGGCCAGCCCCGGGAAGATCAGCGCCAGCGCGCCGATCGCCGCCAGGATCCGCCAGAAGGGATTGAGCGGCCGGCGTAGATAGCCCTCCACCGCCACCGCCAGCAGCAGCACCCCGATCACCCCGGTGACGATCACCCACAGCGTGTTCCACAGGGTGGCATCGATCATCAGCATGCTGTGCGCGAACACGAACATGTAGGGCACCACAAACCCGGCGATGGCGAGCTTCATCGCCTGGAAGCCGGTGGCATTGGGCGAGCCACCGCTGATGCCGGCACCGGCATAGGCGGCCAGCGCCACCGGCGGCGTCAGGTTGGCGAACAGCCCGAAGTAGAACACGAACATGTGGGCGACGAAGATCGCAGTGTCGTTGCTTCCGGCCAACTCACGGAACAGTGGCAGGTTGAGCAGGATCGGCGCCGCCATGGTGCTGGTGATGATATAGGTGGGGATGCTCGGCAGCCCCATGCCGAGCACGATCGAGGCGATCATGGTCAGCACCAGGGTGACCAGCAGCTGAATCATCGGGATCGGGATCTGCTGGCCCAGAGTGACCACCGCGTCGGCGGCGTCCAGGGCGATACCGGTCAGGGTGGCGATGCCCACGATGATCCCCACCGCGCCGCACGCCACGGCGACCGGAATGGCGTTGCGCACGCCATCGGCCATGGCATCGCGACAGTCGGCGACATCCATCTTCTCGGCCACCATGCCGAGCTTGGCGCGCAGCGCATTGATCGCCACCGGCACCAGAATCACCAGGAACAGCGTCCAGCGGCTGGCCGGGAAATTGGGCAGCGGGTTGCCGGCGAACAGCGCGCGCAGTTGCGGCTCCAGGATCAGGAGCACCAGGATCAGGCCGAGCCCCACGGTGACCCGGCGGGTACCGCAGATCAGCACGGTGGCGGCGATAGACCAGAAGGCAGCGAAGAACGGCGCGCGGCCGTCGAACAGCAGCCACAGCAGCACCGCCATCGGCACCAGCAGATGGCCGCGCTTGAGCATCACCGTCTTCAGCGGTGTCAGCTGATCGCGCGGAATCCCTTCGAGGCCATTACGCATGGCGCGCAGATGGACCTGGAACAGCACCCCGAGGTAGTAGAGCAGGGCCGGGATGATGCCGGCCAGGATCACCTGGGTGTAGGGCACCGACAGCACCTCGGCCATGATGAAAGCCGCCGCGCCCATGATCGGTGGCAGGATCTGGCCGCCGACGCTGGCAGCCGCTTCCACCGCCCCGGCGAAGTTGGGCTTGTACCCGGTCTTCTTCATCAGCGGGATGGTGAAGGCGCCGGTCGTCACCACGTTGGCGATCGCCGAACCGTTGATCGAGCCGAGAAAGCCGCTGGCGATCACCGCGACCTTGGCCGGGCCGCCGCGGGTGTGCCCGGCGATCGCCAGTGCCAGGTCGTTGAACAGCTGGCCCAGCCCGGACTTGCCGAGGAAGGCACCGAACAGAATGAACAGGATGATATAGCTCGCCGAGACCCCGATCGCGGTCCCCAACAACCCCTCGGTGATGAACACCAGATGCGAGGCGATCTGGCGACAGGTGGCGAGGATGATGTTCTCGTTGAGCACCGGGTAGAACGACAGCTTGGCGTAGAAGCCGTAGAGCAGGAACAGCGTGGCCAGGATGGTCAGCCCCCAGCCGGTGACCCGCCGAGTGGCGTCGAGCACCAGCAGGATCGCTACGAAGCCGACGACCATGTCGGTCTGATTGATGCGCCCGGCGGAAGCGATCACCCGGTCCGAGACCACCAGCATGTAGACCCCGATGGCGAACGCCACCAGCGCCAGCGCCGCGTCGCCCCAGGGCACCCGGTCACGTGCGCCGCGTCGCGTCAGCGGATAGAGAATGAAGGCCAGAGCCAACAGGGTATAGAGGTGGATACTGCGCTGGGCCACGTCCACCAACGGCCCGGAGAACGAGGTGTAGAGGTGAAACAGCGCCAGCAGCACGCTGATCACGGTGACGAACTGGACCACCACCAGCGGCAGCCGGTCGCGCACCAGACTCTCACGATCGAACTTCTCCAGCGCCTCCTTGACCGAAGGGTCCTCGGGACCATCGGCGGAAAGCACCACTTTTTGTTCTGACATATCGATTCCCTACGTCTAGTTGAGCCAGGGTACCCACGGCCGCAGCAACGCCGGGAGTACCTGCCACAAAGGCGCTTTTATCACAGAAAAGGTCAGGATGGGGGGCGGATCATGGCGCGACAGCGGAATCACGTGGCCAGCGAAGATCATGCGGTAGTGCTCCTCCACCGCCGCCTGGATCGCCAGAGGATCGACCACTCGATCGATGCCGGTCATCACCACCCAGCCATTGTCGAGATGGGTCTCCTTCCCCGCATGGGCAGGCACACCCGCGCCGAAGGTCTTGAAGCGGGTACCGGTGATCTCGATCGCGCCGTCGGCGGTGATCCGGTACCACTCTTCCCAATCCTCCTTCTCCACCGAGTGCATCCAGCGGATCTTGAAGGTGGTGCCGGCCCACCCGGGCAGGGCCAGGCGCCACTCGGCGCCCTGCTTGACCGCCAGCCAGGGAAGCGGATACACGACGGTGGCGATCCCGAGCAGGATCGCCACCGTCATCACTAGGCGCCGTACGACAACTGCCTGCGCTCGGCAATACGGCGTTAAAAATCGGCTCAAGATACTCATTTACACCGAGTAAACTCCGCTCCTTCGCCGATTTTTGCCTTGTCTTGCCTTCACTCGCCGACTTTTCGCGCAGCCCCCAGGCGCCAGCGCCGGCGCATCACGCCCCGACCGCGGGCGTCACGCCGCACGCGGCATCATCAGGACTGCGGTTCCTTGTCCTGGGCGTTATCGCTACCCGAGGCTTCACTGCCCATGCTGTCGCTGGTCGACGCTTCGCTACCCATGGCGTCGCTGTCGCTCTGCGACTTGGTGGCGTCGGCGCCATCATCAGACTGCGAGGCGAGGGTGGCGTAGTAGGCTTCGGCGCCCGGATGCAGCGGTACCACCAGGTTCTGGTTCATGCTGGCGGGATCGAACTGCTTGAGCGCGCCGACGGAGACATTGCCCGACTCGAGATAGTCGTGGAAGCGCTTGGTCAGATCCTCGGCGACGTCGTCGCGCATGTCGCTGCCGACGATCATCAGATTGCGGATCGCCACGGTATCGACCGCGTTGCCCAGGTCATAGCGCTCGGGTGCGCCGGCCGGAATCTCGTAGTTCTCGTAGTACGGGTACTTCTCCAGCAGCTTGCTGGCGACATCGCCGCTCACCGGCACGAAAGTGATGTCGGTGCTCTGCATCAGCCCGGTGATGCTGGAGTTGGGCACGCCGGAGGTGAAGAACGCCGCGTCCAGGTTGCCGTTGCTCATGCCGGTGACGCTGTCGGCGTAGCCGGTATGGCTGACCTGGGCCAGATCGTCGTAGCTCAGGCCGGCCGACTCGAGCACCTTGGCCGCGCTCTGCTCGACCCCGGAGCCGACCTTGCCGACGCCGACTCGCTTGCCCTTGAGATCGGCGATGCTGTGGATGCCGCTGTCCTCGGTCGCTACCACCTGCACCACGTTGGGATACATACCCGCCAGCGCCTTGATGTCGGCAGGGTTGCCATCGAACTGGTTCTGCCCCTTGATCGCGTCATAGGCCACATCGCTCATGACGATAGCGATCTGGTTGAGGCCGTCGGTAATGTTGTTGATGTTCTGCACCGACGCACCGGTGGAGACCACCTGGACATTGCCGACCAGATCACTGGCTTCGAACACGCTCTTGAGCGCGCCGCCGATCGGATAGTAGCTGCCGCCGGTACCGCCGGTACCGAAGATCAGATTGACCGGCTGTGCCTGGTCAGCCGAGGCGGTGTCGCTGGAGGAGGACTGGTTTGCGTTCTCGCCCTGGGCGGGGGTCGACTCGCTCTGCTGCGACGTCGACGATGTCTGGCTCTCGCTGCTCGCCTTGTCGTCGGCGTCATCGCCGCAGCCCGCCAGCAGCGCACCGGAAAGACCCAGTGCGGCAAACAGCATCCCTGTACGTAGCCTCATGGTATACCCCGTCTGTTGAGTGTGATCGCGTCGCGTCCGCGCGTGGCGCCCTCATTGGCCCACGCGCGGGCATTTGTTCTTGGCCTGCGGTCCATGGCTTGGGTTCCATGGTCCGTCATCCGCAGCCTGGCACTGCGCGACAGGCACCCAGAGTAAGCAAGGCCCGCCCGCGATACCATGCCGGGCCCGAGGACTACGACTAAAGTCTAATCCTTCTGCGCCTCTCCCGCCGCCAGTACCCGGCCCACCACTCGGCCGATGGTCAGCCCTTGGACGACGATCGACACCAGCACGATCAGGTAGGTGACATTGAGCACCACGTCGCGCGCCTCGCTGGGGGGCAGCGACAGCGCCAGCGCCACCGAGATCCCGCCGCGCAGGCCGCCCCAGGCGAGCACCGGAATCGAGCCGCGCCGGAAATGGGTGTGCGCCAGCGTCACCGGCACCGCCACCACCAGCCAGCGTACCGCCAGCAGCAGCAGGATCAGCGGCACCGCGACCCACAGGTAGTCGACCCGGAACGGCAGCGCCAGCAGCTCGAGCCCGATGATCACGAACAGCAGCGCATTGAGAATCTCGTCGATCAGCTCCCAGAAATCGTTGAGGTGCTGGCGTGTCTGCGGTGACATCGCATGGGTCCAGGCGTGGTTGCCCACCACCAGCCCGGCGACGACCATGGCGATCGGGCCGGAGACGTGCAGATGCGTGGCCAGGGTATAGCCACCAAGCACCATCGCCAGTGACAGCAGTACCTCGACCTGATACTGATCGACCCGCTTCATCAGCGCGTGCACGCCGTAGCCGAGCAGCAGCCCGAACAGCGCGCCGCCTCCGGCCTCCTCGGCGAACAGCCAGATCGCATGCCAGCCTAACAGCGACTCACCGCTCTCCGCCGCCGCCAGCAGCAGCGTGAACAGCACCACCGCAACCCCATCGTTGAACAGCGATTCGCCGACGATGCGCACCTCCATATCCACCGGCGCGCCGGCACCGCGCATGATCCCCAGCACCGCCACCGGGTCGGTGGGCGAGATCAGCGCGCCAAACACCAGGCACCAGGGCAGTGCCACCGGCACGCCCAGAGCGGCCAGCAGCCAGTGCGAGGCGACCCCGATCAGCAGCGTGCTGGCGAGCACACCCAGGGTCGCCAGCACGCCGATCGAGACCCAGTAGTCGCGCAGCTTGGCGACATCGACGTGGAGCGCGCCGGCGAAGAGCAGAAACGACAGCATGCCGTTCATCAGCAGGCTGTCGAAGTCGAGCGCCTCGACCCAGCCCCGCGCCAGTGCCGCGGGTGCCTCCCAGCCCAGCGCTGCCAGACCCTGCATCGCCAGTGACAGCAGCAGTGCGCTCAGCATCACGCCGATGGTGGCCGGCAGCCGGATGTAGCGTTCGTTGAACCAGGCGAGCCCGGCGGTCACGGTCAGAATGATCGCGGCGAGTTCGAGCACGAGGGCCTCCTAGTCATACGTAAATAGCCATACGTGAAGTGCCATACGTAAATTGCCATGCGTGAATTGCCATGAGTGAAAAATGATACCCGCGACGTAAACGGGCCCGCCGAAGCGGGCCCGTGTCTGCGTCACAGGTTAAGAGCGTCGGACGCCCGAGACTCAGAGACCGGCGGCGGCGCGCAGCGCCTCGGCGCGGTCGGTCTTCTCCCACGGGAAGGCGGTGAAGGTCTCGGTCTGGCGCTCGCCGTTGACGTCGGTCCAGGTATAGCTGGTCTCGAACGGTTCACGCCCGAAGTGGCCATAGGCCGCGGTGAGGCGATACATCGGGTGCAGCAGATCGAGCATGCGGGTGATCGCATAGGGGCGCAGATCGAAATGCTCGCGCACCAGCTCGATGATCTTGGCCTCGGCGATCTTGCCGGTACCGAAGGTATTGATCGACACCGAGGTCGGCTCGGCCACGCCGATGGCGTAGGAGACCTGAATCTCGCACTTGTCGGCGAGCCCCGCGGCGACCACGTTCTTGGCCACGTAGCGCCCGGCATAGGCGGCGCTGCGGTCGACCTTCGAAGGATCCTTGCCGGAGAAGGCACCGCCGCCATGGCGCGCCATGCCGCCATAGGTATCGACGATGATCTTGCGCCCCGTCAGACCGCAGTCACCCACCGGGCCGCCGATCACGAACTTGCCGGTGGGGTTGATGTGGAAACGGGTACCGGCGTGGATCCAGGCTTCCGGGAGCACGTCGCGGATGATCAGCTCCTCCACCGCCTTGCGCAGCTCCTCCTGAGAGATCTCCGGATCGTGCTGGGTCGACAGCACCACCGCATCGACGCCGTTGGGCTTGCCATCTTCACCATAGGTGAAGGTGATCTGGCTCTTGGCGTCCGGACGCAGCCAGCCCAGGGTGCCGTTCTTGCGCAGCTCGGCCTGACGCTCCACCAACCGGTGCGAGTAGTGGATCGGCGCCGGCATGTAGGAGTCGGTCTCGTTGGTGGCATAGCCGAACATCAGCCCCTGATCGCCGGCGCCCTGGTCCTCCGGCTTGCTGCGATCGACGCCCTGGGCGATGTCCACGCTCTGCTTGCCGATCAGGTTGATCACGCCGCAGGTCTCGCCGTCGAAACCGACATGGGACGAGGTGTAGCCGATATCCAGGATCACCCGACGCACCAGTTCTTCCAGATCGACCCAGGCGGTGGTGGAAATCTCACCGGCGACGATCGCCACGCCAGTCTTGACCAGCGTCTCGCAGGCCACACGCGCCTGCTTGTCACGGGCGATGATGGCGTCGAGCACGGCGTCCGATATCTGGTCGGCGATCTTGTCGGGGTGGCCTTCGGAGACGGATTCGGAGGTAAATAGAGAGTATTCGCTCATGCGTACGGTGATCCCTTCGTTCTCGGGTTGCGGCTCGCGGGCAAGGCCGCCTGACAACACAGCGGCGTCGTCGCTCGAATGAACGGATGGAAACGACGCACGGCATCCCCACACCGGCCGCGCCGGGAGAGGATCGAATGTTTGCACACAGAATAGCGACGCCCTGGGGATAAGCCAAGCACGCGCCGCGGGGGCAGGCATGGCGCCGGCGTCGCAGCGTCTACCCGATCATCCGCCATGCCCCTCGCAGCCCACCCCATGTACCTGAGCCACCAGTTCGCGAATGCCCCGCTCAGGGTCGTCGCGCTGCCAGGCGTTGCGCCCGAAGATCACCCCGCGGGCGCCCCCCTCGAACGCTTGGTCGGTGAAGCGCGCGAGTGCCGCGTCGTCCCCCATCGCCGCACCGCCCAGGATCAGCACCGGCACCGGGCAGCTCTCGGCCAGCAGGCGCATGTCGGCGACCTCGCCGGTGAACTGCGCCTTGACCAGATCCGCCCCCAGCTCGGCGGCGATCCGTGCCACCCGCGCGATCCGCTCGGGATCGAGACGGCCGCCCTCGCGCTCGCCCCACACCACCGCCTCGACGATCAGCGGCAATCCCAGCGCCTCACAGCGGCGCGCGGTCTGCGCCACCCGGGCCAGATTGTCGGCCTCCCGCGATGGATCGGCGTACCCCGAGATCAGGCACATCACCACCGCATCGGCACCCAGTGCCTGGGCCTCCTCGGGGGTCGCGAGCAGGCGCTGGTGCTCCTCGCCGGCGAGGGTGAAATCTCCCACACAGGGGTAATCGATGCGCACCACCGCTGCCGGCGCCTCACGGCAGGCGAACAGCGCCGCATTCTGCTTGAGCAGCCCCGGCGACAGCAGCACCGCATCGGGCCCGGCCGCCGTGATCGCCGCACACACGCCAAGGGCGTCGCGGGCGTGATCCACGGGCCCCGCCAGCAGGGTACGATCGAAGGCGACCATGCAGCTGCGCCCGCTGTCGCGGCGGAACAGGCGACCACAGCGCAACTGCGCGGGGCTCATCGTCGGGTTCATTCTCTCTCTCCTCTCCCGTGCTGACTCAGGCCGAGCCCAGCGCCACCCCATGCTGCTCGCGGGCGATCGTATGGACCCGTGCCACCTCCGCCTCGCGACGCGCCGCCGACCAGCCCAGCGCCGTTCCGCAGTGCGTCGCCACGTCTTCCACCACCGCGGCCGTCAGCCGCGCCGAGAGCGCAATGGGCAGGCGCCGGAACAGCACGTCGGCCAGTCGCTCGACGCGCTCGAAGCGGCATACGAAATCGATCTCGCCCACCCGGTAGTCGGGCAGCGAGGCCAGCGGCTGCTGGCCCTCGGTACAGGCCGCGCAGTGCGCCGCCACCGCTTCGCCACGGCTGCCGTAACGCTCGAGCAGCACGATCGCCCGGCGCCGGTCGCCAGCGCAGGCTGCCGCCACCCGGCTCAGCCAGACATCGCGGGCGGCCTCGTCATGGGGGTAGTCGTGGCCGCCACCGATCGCCAGTTGCTCGGTGCTCAGATCGCGCCGCCGCTCCAGCCGTGCCAGCACGTCGTCGGCCACCTCGGCGGCGAAACCGCGGAAGGTGGTCCACTTGCCGCCCACCAGCGAGAGCAGCGGCGTCTCGCCGAGCCGATCCTCGCGCACCGCGTGGTCGCGGCTGATCTGGCCGGGGTCGTCGGCATCGCTGCGCGGCAGCGGGCGGACACCGCTGTAGCGGTAGCGCACCCGCTCGGCATCGATATCCAGATCCGGAAACAGATAGCGCACCGCCTCCAGCATGTAGTCGCGCTCGTCGTCGTCGCACACCGCCCGGTCGGGATCGTCGCAGCGGATATCGGTCGCCCCCACCAGCACGTGCTGCATGAACGGATAGATCAGGCAGATCCGCCCGTCGGGAGTACCGAAGTAGATCATGCGGCCATCGAGCTGACGCCGGATCTCGGGCACATCGACGATCAGATGGCCACCCTTGGTGCCACCGATATAGGCCGTTTCACGCCCCAGCAGCCGGTTGATCTCATCGATCCAGGCGCCGCCGGCGTTGATCACGATGCGCGGGCGCACCTCGAAGGCCTCACCCGTGGCATCGCTGAAGTGCAGAGTGACGCCCTCGGTATCGCCCTCCCCCGCCGGCTGGCCCGCAAGTGGCTCGAGGGTCACGGAGTCCAGGGACGTATAGTTGAGCGCCAATGCCCCGCGGTGGGCGCGGCAGCCGTCGTCGATCAGCTCGAAGCCAAGCCGCTCGGCCTGGGTGATCGCGGCGTCGTAGTAGGTGTGCAGCGCCTTGACGTCGTCGCGCACGTCCGGCAGCGACTCGCGCACCCGGCGCCCGAAGAGCACCGAATGGCGCGGCATGCTGCGAAAGTGCCGGCCGAAGAAGTCGTAGAGCGTGAGCCCCACTTCGCTGATCAGCACGCCGCGGTCGTCGATCTTGGCCGGACGCCGCAGAAAGCGCTTGAGCGACGGCCAGATGCCGCCGAACCAGCTGTGGGTCGGCATCGCCGTACGCAGCGGATGAACCACATGCGGGGCATTGCGCAGCAGCAGATTGCGCTCGCGGGTCGACTGCGCCACCAGCCGGAACTCGCCGGTCTCCAGATACTTGAGCCCGCCGTGGATCAGTCGCGACGGCGCGGCGCTGGCACCGGCGCAGAAGTCCTGCTTGTCGACGATCAGTACATCGACACCCTGCAGCGCCAGATCGCGGAATAGCCCGGCACCGTTGATACCGGCGCCGATGATCAGCACCTCGACGTTGGGGTCGTTCGCCAGGCGCTCCCGCGTGGCCTGGCGACGGGTCGGTATATCGCCATCATGAACCTTCATGGGCGCTCTCCCGGATCGGGTAAGGAAGTATTGGCAGCGGAGCTGTCAGCGACAGACGTCTGGGCAGCGGCAGCCTGGGAGGCATCCACCGAGACCTCACTATCGAGCATCCCCCATAGCGGGCGCAGGCACTCGACCAGCTGCTGGTAGCGTTCGAAACGCACCTGGCACGCCTGCTGGCGCTGCGGGTCGGGGCGGTAGCACTGCTGCGGCTCGCACAGCGCCGCCGCCGCGGCGATCGAGGGAAACACCCCGGCGCCGACGCCGGCACAGATCGCCGCGCCCCAGGCGGCGGCTTCCTGGGTCCGCGCAGTCTCGATCTCGCGCCCCAGGGTATCGGCGAACAGCTGCGCCAGACGCGGCGAGTGGCTGCCGCCGCCGGTGATCCGCGTGCGCCGGATCGCAAAGCGCGAAGCCAGCGCATCCACGTGCACTCGGTGGTTGCAGACCACCCCCTCGAGGATCGCGCGCAGTACATGACCGCGCTGGTGCCACCCCTGCAGCCCGAAGAGACCGGCACTGGCCGGCTCCGCATAGGGCGAGCCGTACAGAAACGGGTGATAGACCAGCCGTGAGTCGCTGGCGAAGGCTTCCTCCAGCGCCTCCTCCATATCGGCCAGAAACGCTGCCGTGCCGCCATCCCCGGGACGCCCCCACTGGCGGTGGAACCACTCGAGATTGCTCGAAGACGCCGGCGAGATCGCCATGTTGAGCCACTGCCCCGGCCGCAGGCCGTTGCGTGTGGCCCAGCGCGCATCGGGGCGCGGCACGTCGGAGAACACCTCGTTGATACTGAAGGTGCCGGCGGCAATGGTCAGGCTGTCGCTGTCGACGTTGCCCAGCCCCAGCGCGCTGGCGGTGACATCGTGCAGCCCGGCGGCCACCGGGGTGCCGGCGACCAGGCCGGTCGCGCGCGCCGCCGCCGTGGTGACCCGGCCGACGATCTCTTCCGGCATACGGATCGGCGGCAGCGCCTCGGTGACCGGCTCGATGCCGAGCAGCGCAAGCCCCTCGCGGCTGTAGCGCTGGGTTTGCACATCGGTATAGCCGCTGCTCGCCTCGGTGAAATCGGTGGCGATCTCGCCGCACAGCTTGAAACGCAGCCAGTCCTTGCAGGTCAGCACGTGGCCGAGGGCAGCGAAGCGTTCAGGCTGCTCGGCGCGCATCCACGCCAGCAGCGCCACCGGCGAGAACGCGAACGGCACCTGGCCGAGACGCGCCAGCGCCTGCTCTTGCACGCCTTCTTGGCACCAGCGCTCGACCACCCCGGCGGCGCGACTGTCGAGGGAGGTGATGCCCTTGCCCAGCGCCTCGCCGTGGCGGTCGACGGGGTAGAGACCATCGCCGTGGGCGGTCACGCCGACCGCGAGAATCTCGCTGGCGCTGACATCGGCCTGGGCCAGCGCGTCACGGATGGCCGCCGCCGCACCGGCCCAGACCGTCTCCATGTCGCGCTCGACCCAGTGCGCCTGGGGATGTTCCAGCGGGCAGGATTGCCGCCCCACCCCCACGACGTCACCGGCGAGATCGAAGATCACCGCCTTGGTCGAGCTCGAGCCGCCGTCGAGCCCCATCAGATAGCCTTGCGCCACGCCTGCCTCCTGACTCTGTAGAGACGCGATGAGCGCCGGCCGACGATCGACCGACTTCCGCATTTCTAACATCGAATTGTGACGAAGCAGCGTTAGACGATGGTGTTACTCCATACGCAAGTATTGATTAAACTCTTTATTTTCAGATAATTAAAAACATTACCGAAGGTGACACCGACCGCTAGACCAAAGTCATGGAACCAAAAATCACGTCAAAATGTTATGAATGGGCGTAGATTTCCGGGAACGACTTCCAGGGCCCCTGCCCGTTCATTCATCCGGGAGAGCCGCATGCCAAGTCCCGCCCCTAGTACTGACGCGCGTAGCGCCACCCCGCTGCCCGACACCATGCACGCCGTGGTCTGCCACGGGCCGGGCGATTACCGGCTCGAGCGCGTGGCCACGCCGCGCCCGGGGCCACGGGAGCTGGTCCTCAAGATCCACGCCTGCGGCATCTGCGGCAGCGATCTCAAGTGCCGCGACGGCGCCGCCATGTACTGGGGCGACGGCGAGCGTTTCGCCGCCTTCGTCAAGCCGCCGATGATCGTCGGCCACGAATTCGCCGGCGAGATCGTGGCCCTCGGTGAGGGCGCGGCGGAACACTTCGGCGGCGTGACGCTGGGCCAGCGCGTGGTGCCGGAGCAGATCATTCCCTGCCGCCAGTGCTTCTACTGCCAGCGCGGTCACTACTGGATGTGCGAGGTGCACCATATCTTCGGCTTCCAGGGCGGCGTCGCCGATGGCGGCATGGCCGAGCATCTGCGCGTGCCCGAGAATGCCGTGCTGCACCCGGTGGACCCGCGACTGTCGATGGAAGATGCTGCCTTTCTGGAACCCCTCGCCTGCGGTATCCATGCGGTGAACCGCGCCGAGATCCAGTTCGACGATACCGTGGTGATCGCCGGCGGCGGCCCGATCGGTCTGGCTATGGTCCAGCTCGCCCGGCTCAAGACGCCCAAGCGGCTGATCCTGGTCGACACCCATGACGACCGCCTCGAGCTGGCCCGGGAGTATGGCGCCGAGCACGTCTTCAACCCGCACCGAGACGACATCGCCGGCGAGGTGCGCGCCCTCACCAACGGCTACGGCTGCGACGTCTACATCGACGCCACCGGCTCGCCCAGCGGGGTGATCCAGGGGCTGGAGGCGCTGCGCAAGCTGGGGCGCTTCGTCGAATTCAGCGTGTTCAAGGAGCCGACCCAGGTCGACTGGTCGACCATCGGCGACCGCAAGGAGCTCGACATTCGCGGCTCGCACCTCTCGCCCCACACCTATCCGGTGGCGATCGACCTGCTCGCCCGCGGCCTGGTGACCACCCAGGGCATCGTCACCCACCGCGTGCCGATCAGCGACTTCACACGCGGTTTCGAGATCGCCGCCCAGCGCGACTCGATCAAGGTGGTGCTGACCCAGGATGCCTGACACCCCTAAACGCCAGCGGGACGCCACCACCCGCCGTCAGGCGCTGCTCGACTACGTGGTCCAGGCCGGCGCGGCGCAGGTCGACGAGCTGGCCACGCACTTCGGCGTCAGCCGCATGACGGTACACCGCGATCTCGATGCCCTCGCCGCCCAGGGCATGGTCAACAAGCAGCACGGCGGCGTCACCACCCGCGCCTCCAGCGTCTTCGAGAGCAACTTCGCCCTGCGCGCCCAGCTCGCCGCCGGCGAAAAGAGCGCCCTGGCGCGCGCCGCGCTGGAGGAGATCGCCGCCGGCGAGGCGCTGATTCTCGACGACTCCACCACCTGCGCCGCGCTCGCCTCGCTGCTGCCGGGGCGCACGCCGCTGACCGTGATCACCAACGGCCTGGAGAGCAGCGAGCGGCTCAAGACGGCCAGCGATATCCGCCTGATCACCCTCGGCGGCGACTACCAGCCGCGTTTCAACGCCACCTTCGGCCTGCTCTGCGAGCAGACCCTGGCCAGCCTGCGCGCCAATGTCGCGGTGCTCTCCGCCTCGGCGATCCTCGGCACCACCGCCTACGTGCAGGACCCGGCGGTGACCCAGATCAAGCGCGCCCAGATGGCCGCCGCCGAGCGCCGCATCCTGCTGGTGCACAGCGCCAAGTTCGGCCACAGCGCACTGCACCGGCTCGCCGATCTCTCCGAGTTCGATCTGGTGCTGGTCGACTCAGGCCTGGCGCCCCCCCAGCGCGAGGCGCTGGACGAAGCAGAAATTCGCTATCGTCTGATTCGGCGCTAAGCCGCCACACCCGCCACCACAACGAACTCGCCGCGGGGGACACCCGCGGCGAGAAGAGGTCACGACAGGCGGCCAGGCCGCCAGGGATCACTGCTTGAGTACGAAGGGCGAGACGTACTTGTCGACGTTGTCCGGGGTGATCAGGATGCAGTCGAACAGGTGCTTTTCACCCTTCAGGCCGGTGCTGCCGGTCTGGATATACTTGTCGGCCATCTGCACCGCGGCCTTGGAGAAGATCGCCACCGGCTGCAGCACGGTGTAGGCGAGCTCGCCGGACTTGACCGCATCCACCGCATCCGGGGAGCCATCGAAGCCGCCGACCACGACGTCCTTCAGCTTACCGGCCTCCTTGAGCGCGGCGATCGCGCCGAGGGCCATCTCGTCGTTGCCGCTGATCACGCCCTGAATGTCGGGGTTCGCCTGCAGCAGGCTCTGCATCTTGTTGTAACCCTGGGTGCGGTCCCAGTTGGCGACGTCTTCACCCACCTTCTGCAGATCCGGGTACTGGCTCAGCACGGTGCGATAGCCGTTGGAGCGGGTGGCGGCGTTGTTGTCCGAAGGTGCGCCCTTGAGCTCGACGTACTTGGCCGAGTCGCCCACCGCCTGGACCCACTGCTGGGCGCCCAGCGCCGCCCCCTGGGCGTTGTTGGAGACCAGCTGCGCCTTGGCCAGGCCCTGCTGGTTGATCTCGGCATTGACCAGGAACACCGGAATGCCGGCATCGACGGCTTTACGCACCGCACCCACCGAGCCGTCGGCATTGGCCGGGTCGAGAATGATCGCCTTGGCCTGGTTGGTGATCGCAGTATCGATCTGGCGGCTCTCGGCGTTGGTATCGCCCTTGTGCGCGCTGACGTTGGCCGAGTAGCCAAGGTCCTCGGCGGTCTGCTGGGCGACCTTGCCCTCGGTCAGCCAGTAGGGGTTGGAGGGATCGTTGACGATGATCGAGATCAGCCCCTTGTCCTGCGCCAGTGCGCTACCGGCAAGCAGTGGCGCACTCAGGGCGAGGGCTGCGATCAGCAGGCGTTTTCCTGTCTTGAGCATGATGGTCACCCTTCTTTTGCGGTTGTCTGTCGTTATACGAGTCGTTATCTGAGTCAGTGGCGTCGAGGGGTGCGGTCTAACACCGCCTCAATGCTGGGTTGCCGGCTTAACGGCTGAGCTTTTCCCATCGCCCGGGGGCTGCCCCGAAGACGCAGTGGGAGAAGAGGGAGTCGCGGACGTCTGCGCGGCCTGCTTGCGCCGCCCGCCGTACTGAATGCTGTTGAGCAGCACCGCCAGCACGATCACCGCGCCGGTGAACACGGTCTGCCAGTAGGAGGAGACACCGATGATGACCAGGCCATCGGAGAGGAAGCCGATGACGAAGGCACCCAGCAGCGTGCCGCGCACGCTGCCGCGGCCACCGGTCAGCGCCGCGCCGCCGATCACCACCCCGGCGATCGCGGTCAGTTCGTAGGTGGTGCCCGCGGTGGGGCCAGCGGAGGTGAGCTGCGACGACAGCACCAGCCCGGCGATCGCCGCACAGATACCCGAGAGCACATAGACCGAGACCTGGACCCGCTTGACCGGCACCCCGGAGAGTTCCGCGGCGCGGGCGTTGCCGCCGGTGGAGTAGACCCAGCGTCCGAACGGCGTGCGCGCCAGCGCCAGCAGAGTGACGACCGCCACGATCGCCAGCACCCAGACCCCCACCGGCACGCCGAACAGCCGATTGAAGCCGAGCCAGTCGAAGCCGGTATTGCCGAGCGCCGGATCGCCGCCGAGGTTGTTGTAGGTCAGGCCGTCGGTCATCAGCAGGGCGACCCCGCGGGCGACATAGAGCAGCCCCAGGGTGGCGACGAAGGCCGGCACCTTGAAGTAGGCGATCAGCACGCCGTTGATGGCGCCGATGAAGGCCCCCACCGCGCAGGTGAGGATCACCACCACCCACACCGGCGGATAGAGGGTGACGCCGAACGCATCCAGCGTCACGCCCTGCATCAGAAAGCCCGCGACCACCCCGCACAGACCCAGGGTCGAGCCCACCGACAGGTCGATGCCGCCGGTCAGGATCACCAGCAGCATGCCGATGGAGAGCAGCCCGAAGATCGCCACGTGGGACGACATGGTCAGGAAGTTGCCGGTCGAGAAGTAGACCGGCGACAGCAGCGAGAAGATCACGATGATCGCGATCAGGGCGAAGAAGGCGCGCCCTTCGAGCAGCATGCGCCCCAGATCGAAGCCCCCGCCCTGACGCCGCGCTGTGTGGCTATGGTTGGACATAAACGACTCCCTCATGAAATCCAGAACGTCTGTCGGCGCTACCCGGCACCCGGGCAGCCCTGAAGCGGTGGGACGCTCAGGCGACCACCGACTCCCCGGAAGCGGCCATGATCTGCTCCTTGGAGACATCGGCGCCGAACTCGGCAGCGATGTGTCCGCGACTCATCACCACGATGCGGTGGGCGATGCTCAAGCACTCCCCGACCTCGGAGGTGGAGAAGATCACCGCCAGGCCCTGGCGGGCCGCGCCCTCGGCCAGCAGCTTGAACACCTCGGCCTTGGCCCCGATATCGATGCCGCGGCTGGGCTCGTCGAGCAGCACCACCCGCGGATGGGTCGCCAGCATCTTGCCGATCACCACCTTCTGCTGGTTGCCGCCGGAGAGCGAACCGATGTCGGCGCGGGGGCCGTCGGTCTTGATGTGCACGCTGGCGATCGACTCGTCGATGACCCCGCGCTCGCGGCTGCCGGAGGTCAGAAGCCCCTTGGTGAAGGCCTTGATACTCGCCAGCGACAGGTTTTCGCCCACCGACATGGTCTGCACCAGGCCATCGCGCTGACGATCCTCGGGCACCAGCACCAGGCCGTTGTCGATGCGCTCGGCAATGCTCAGGCGGGAGATGTCGCTCCCCTCCAGCAGCACCCGCCCGCCGGTCAGCGGTACGCGCCCGGCGATGCACTCCAGAAGCTCGGTGCGCCCGGCTCCCATCAACCCGTAAATGCAGACGATCTCGCCGGCACGCACCGCGAGCGAGAGACGGTCGACCACCGAGCGCTCGGGCACGTTGACGTCGGCCACGCTGACCGCCTCGATCGCCAGCGCCACCTCGCCGATGGTGTGCCCGGTGGGCGGCGAACCGAGGTCGAAGTTGTCGCCCACCATGTTGCGCACGATCCACTCGAGATCGATGTCGGCACGCTTGGCGTAGGCGGTCATCACGCCGTCGCGCAGCACCACGGCGTGATCGGTGATGGTCAGCGCCTCTTCCAGGTGGTGGGAGATGTAGACGATCGACACCCCGCGACTCTTGAGATCGCGAATGACCCGGAACAGCACCTCGACCTCGGAGGCGGAGAGTGCCGAGGTCGGCTCGTCCATGATCAGAATCCGCGAATTGACCGACAGCGCGCGGGCGATCTCGACGATCTGCTGCTGACCAAGACGCAGATCCTCCACCGGCGTCAGCGGATCGATCGGCTCGTCCAGCGCCTCCATCAGCGCCCGCGTCTGGCGCGCCTCCTCGGCGAAGTCGATCCCCGTCGGGCCCTTGATCTCGCGCCCCATGAAGATGTTGTCGCGCACGCTCAGATTGGGCGCCAGGCTCAGCTCCTGGTGAATGATCGAGATGCCCAGCCGGGTGGCGTCAGTGGTCGAGGCGAAGCGCACCGGCTCGCCGTCGAGCACGATCTCGCCGGAGGTGGGCTGGATCACCCCGGAGAGCACCTTCATCAGGGTCGACTTGCCCGCCCCGTTCTCGCCGAACAGGGTAGTCACCTGGCCGCGGAAGACATCGAAGTTGACCGTCTTCAGCGCCTGAACGCTGCCGAAGGACTTGGCCACGTTGCGCGCCGAGAGCACCACTTCGTCGTCGCGCCGGGCGTCATCGGTCTCGGCGCCAGAGGTCGGCGCGGGGGCGTTGACGTGACTCATTCGACGTCCATCCTCACCGGCGTCACCAGCCAGTTCTTGGGATTGATCAACTTGAACACGCCGGTCACCGTCACCGTCCTGCCGCTCAGGTCGGCGGTATCGATGTCCGCCAGCACGGCTTCTTTCATGGCGTCGTTGATCGAGGCGCCGGCATTCTGGTACTCGATCTGGTTGGTGAACTCGCCGAAGCTGATCTCGCCGGTGGCGTCGCGCAGGTCGGTGCCGTTGATCGCCGGGCCGGTCTGCAAACGGATCGTGATCGCCTCCGGCACCCCCTCGGCCGCCACCGTGTAGATACCGGAACGCGCCTCGCCTACCACCCCGGTAAAGGTCACCGGTACCACCGGGCCGAAGCCGTCGCCGACGCCATACTTCTGCCCCGCGGCGCTGGCGTCCTCGAGCACCGCGGTGGCAAGCTCAGCGGCCGGCACCGCGCGCTGCTCCACGCTCTTCTGGATCGCCGGGAAGTGCTCGCTGCCGTAGGTAGCGGCGGAGAAGCCGCCGGCCAGCTCGGATTCGTGGCCGATCTCGACCACCGTGGTATCCCACGCCATGGCAGCGATGACCGCCACCACCACAGCCCCCAGAATCACCCGCCTGCGTGTCTTGCCGGGCCTGCGCGGCCGGGCTGCAACGGTTGTACTCATGACCAGAGCCCTCCTGTCAGGCGCTGTTCGCCGCCGCCCGCCGATCCGACGGGCGGCCATTCACGTTCAGGGGATCAGCACGATCTTCAGCGACTTGGCCCCGCTCTTCATCAGCTCGAAGCCCTCTTCGTACTTCTCCAGCGGCAGCTTGTGGGTGACCACGCCTTCGGTGGGGAAATCACCGTTGCGGATGCCCTCGATAACCAGCGGATAGCAGTAAGGGCCCAGGTGGGAGCCGAGCACGTCGAGCTCCTTGCGGTCGGAGATGATGCTCCAGTCCACACTGACCGGGTCCTTGAACACGCTGAACTCGACGAGGCGCCCCAGCTTGCGGATCATCGACAACCCCTGCTCCACCGACTTGGGATGGCCGGTCGCCTCGATATAGACATCGCAGCCGTAGCCGCCGGTCATCTCCTTGATGATCGAGACCACGTCATCGCGCTTGGGGTTGAGGGTGAGGTCGGCACCGAACTGCTTGGCCAATTCCAGACGCTCGTCGAACAGATCGAGCACCACCAGCTTCTCGGCACCGGCCTTCTTGGCCGCCCCGACCATACCCAGGCCCAGGGTGCCGGCGCCGGAGAGCACCACCACATCGCCCAGCTCGATCCGAGCACGCTGCACCGCATGCAGCGAGCAGGCGTAGGGCTCGATCAGGATCGCCTGCTCCAGCGGCAGCTCTTCGGGCACGTGATAGTTGATCGCCTCCTTGGTGAACTTCATGTACTCGGCCATGCCGCCGTTGACATTGTTCTGGAAGCCGTAGAGATCGTGCTTCTCGCACATCCAGTACTGGCCGCGGTTGCAGAAGCGGCAGTTCCAGCACGGCACGATCTGCTCCGAGATCACCCGGTCGCCGGGCTGATAGCCCTCGACCTGGGCGCCGACCTTGACCACCCGCCCGATGAACTCGTGCCCCGGAATCATCGGCGCCTTGATGTAAGCGGGCTGGGTCTCGTCGCCCCAGAAGCTGGGCGCGCCGTCATAGGACTTGATGTCGCCGGCACAGATGCCACACCCCTCGACCTTGACCAGAATCTCCTTGTCGTCGATCTCGGGTACCGGCACCTCTTCATAGCGGTAGTCACCAGGGGCGTAAGCCACCACGGCTTTCATGGTCTTGGGGATGGCGTCGCTGGCGTCGTGCTGCGCGGCTGTGGCGGTAGCGTCGGACATGATCGTCTCCGGTGCTTAAACACATGATCAACATTCGGTCATATGTTTTTAGCGCAATCGACGAAACCGCATCAACGACAGAGGCTGCTTCAGCGCATAAGACTTTAGCCAAACGCCAACCAAGCCATTGTTATTGAAGGATTTAAAAACCACTTATTCCATCGACCGAGACCAAAGTTGCAACGCGAGTTTGTCGATCGATCCTGAGCAAGAACGGCATTTCAGGCCGCGCAAAATGATCCTCAACAGATCATATGTTCAATAACGCTTTCAAAAGCGCGCCACACCAAGCCCCAAACCAGCGATACCGACACGAATACCCAGAGCGAGCTGCGGCCACAGGGAGACAACCACAACGACAGCGCCCGCGACTCCTGTAGAGCCGCGGGCGCGGGATCCTTGCGGATATCGAAGTGGAGAGGTGCCTGCTTCGAGGTCAGCGCCGCTCTCGCTCGTAGGCCTCGATACGGTCGATCTTGGGCTGCGAGCGGCCACCCGGCTCGTACTCGCTGGAGAGGAAGGTCGTGGCGATCACCTTGGCCAGCTCGACCCCGACCACCCGCGCCCCCAGAGTCACGATCTGGGCATCGTTGCTCTTGCGCGCCCGCTCGGCAGAGTAGGTGTCATGGGCCTGGGCCGCGCGAATGCCTGGCACCTTGTTGGCCGAGATCGCCACACCGATCCCGGTGCCGCACATCAGCACACCGCGGTCGAAGCGCCCCTCGGCGATCGCCTGGGCGATCTCGAAGGCGACGTCCGGATAGAGGACCGGCTTGCCATCGTGGGTGCCGAAATCCTCGACCTCGTGACCGAGCGCACGCACATGCTCTACCATCGCCTGCTTCATCTCATAGGCGGCTTCGTCACATCCCACCGCCACTCGCCACTGCTCTGCCATCGCTCACCTCCGGTTGCCGTCTCTGACGTCGGTTGTCGACGGCGACATCATAGACCGAGCTAGCTCATATGAACAAACACCATTCATATGATCGAAAATAGGCCCTCTGGAAGCATCAAAGACGCCCAACATCTGCGCAAAATCAGTCCATTAGGCGCGAGAAATATGCCTTAAAAAGGCCGTCAAGCCGCAAAAAAACGCCACCAAAGTCGCATATCCGCCGCTTCTGTCACCGCTATGATGAGGCTGAAACTGCGCACCAAACCATATGCTCACACACAGAACAAAATATCACCCTTGATCCCGCGGTCATTTCGGCCCAGCCAGCCGCACCGTTATCCAGTCATCCAATTCGGGAGCGTCGGTCATGACACGCCTCTACAACGATCCAGTGAACTTCGTCGACGAAGCCGCCGCGGGCTTCGTCGCCGCACACGCCCAGCGGGTCTGTCAGGTACCCGGCGGGGTCATCCGCAGCACGCGTAGCGAGCCGGGCACCGTCGCCGTCGTCATCGGCGGCGGCTCCGGGCACTACCCGGCGTTCGCCGGGCTGGTGGGTCAGGGGCTGGCCCATGGGGCGGTGATGGGCAATCTGTTCGCCTCACCCTCGGCACAGCAGGTCTACAACGTGTGCAAGGCAGCCAACAACGGCGGCGGAGTGCTGCTGAGCTTCGGCAACTACGCCGGCGACGTGCTGCACTTCGGCCAGGCCCGGGAGCGCCTGATCCGCGAGGGCATCCCCTGCGAGATCGTCGCGGTGATCGACGACATCTCCAGCGCCGACCGCGAGGAGCTGCACAAGCGCCGCGGCATCGCCGGCGACCTGACCGTGTTCAAGGTGGCCGCGGCGGCGGCCGAGGCCGGCTACTCGCTGGAAGAGGTGGTCCGCCTCTCGCGCGCTGCCAATCTGCGCACCCGCTCCATGGGCGTGGCGTTCGATGGCTGCACCCTGCCCGGAGCCGACGATGCCCTGTTCCACGTGCCCGCGGGCAAGATGGCGGTGGGCCTGGGCATCCACGGCGAGCCGGGTATCAGCGAACAGGACGTTCCCAGCGCCGACGCCCTGGCGGAGCTGCTGGTCTCGCATCTGCTCGAGGAGGTGCCGGACGGCATCGAGACAGTGCGCGGCGCCCGCGCCTCGGTGCTGCTCAACGGGCTCGGTGCGATCAAGTACGAAGAGCTGTTCGTGGTCTATCGCCGGGTCCATGCCCTGCTGCTGGAAGCGGGCATCGAGATCGTCGAGCCCGAGGTGGGGGAGCTGGTCACCAGCCTCGACATGGCCGGCGCCTCGCTGACCCTGTTCTGGCTCGATGACGAGCTCGAACGGCTGTGGCGCGCCCCCGCCGATACCCCGGCCTATCGCAAGGGCAGCCTCAATCCGGCGCCGCCGATCGATACCGCGGCGCTCGACATTCCCGATGCCGACGAGATTCCCGCCGCCAGCCAGGCCTCCAGGGCCGCGGCGCGCTGTGTCGAGCAGGCACTGCGCGCCACCCGCGAGGTGATCGATGCCAATGTCGACAAGCTGGGCAAGCTGGATGCCATCGCCGGTGACGGTGACCACGGTATCGGCATGCAGCGCGGCGCAGTGGCCGCCGCCGAGGCAGCCGAACAGGCGCTGGCCCGCGGCGCCGGGGCCGGCACTCTGCTGCGCCAGGCCGCCGAGGCGTGGTCGGACCGCGCCGGCGGCACCTCCGGTGCGATCTGGGGCGTCATGCTCGACGCCCTGAGCCTGACTCTGGGCGACGACGCCGCGCCGCAGGCCGAGCACTATGCCCGCGGGGTAGCCAAGGCCAAGCAGGACGTGATGGAATTCGGCAAGGCCAAGCTCGGCGACAAGACGCTGGTCGATGCGCTGGTGCCGTTCAGCGACGCCTTGAGCCAGCGGGTCGCCGCCGGTGATGACCTGGCCAACGCCTGGGGCGCCGCCACCCAGGCCGCCCAGGCCGCCGCCGAAGACACCCAGACACTGAAGCCCAAGCTCGGCCGCGCCCGCCCGCTGGCGGAGAAGAGCCTGGGCACCCCCGACCCGGGCGCCATTTCCCTGGCGATGATCCTCGATGCAGTGCATCGGGTCATCGCCACCGCCGACTGAGAACGCACCATGAGCGCACCGACGATCACCCTGGGCATCAGTTTCAAGATGTACTTCGGCTACGCCCAGACCCTCGCCTGGTGCCGACGGATCGCGGCCTGCCTGCCGCGCTACCCGGCCGTCGCCGACGGCCGGGTAACGCTATTCGTGCTGCCCAGCTTCCCGGCCATCGCGCCGGTGCTGGAGATCTTCGCCGACACCCCTGTCAGCGTCGGCGGGCAAAACCTGTATCCGGCGCCAAACGGTGCTTATACTGGCGAAGTGAGCGGGGCCATGCTGGCCGAGATGGGCTGTCGCCATGTCGAAATCGGCCACGCCGAGCGCCAGCGCCTGTTCGGCGAGGATGCCGCGAGCATCGCCGCCAAGATGCAGGTGGCGCTCGACCACACGCTGACGCCGGTGCTGTGCGTCGGCGAGGCCGAACGCGGTACACCGCAGGCCGCGGTCGAAGCGTGCCGCGAGCAGATCATGCAGGCGCTCGACCAGGCCACGCCGGCACAGCGCCGCCAGCCGCTGGTGATCGCCTACGAGCCGCACTGGGCGATCGGTGCCGCCGAACCGGCATCGCTTTCGCACATCGCGGCGGTCTGCCAGGGTCTGCGTGAGCAGCTCGACACTCACCCGGCAGCCAGCGTGATCTACGGTGGCAGTGCCGGCCCGGACCTGCTGACGCGGCTCGCCGGACGGGTCGACGGCCTCTTCCTGGGGCGCTTCGCCCACGACCCGGCCGCCTTCGAGGCCGTCGTCGGCGAAGCCTGCTCGCTGGTGGCGGCCCGCTGAATTCATCGCGCCACCATCCATTTACGATCTAGGGGATTCGATAGCCAATGCCATCTCGCCGTCAGCTAGCCAACGCCATCCGCGCGCTCTCCATGGACGCCGTGCAGCAGGCCAATTCCGGCCACCCCGGCATGCCGATGGGCATGGCCGACATCGCCGAAGTGCTGTGGAACGATCACCTGAAGCACAACCCCGCGAATCCCGACTGGGCCGACCGTGACCGCTTCATTCTCTCCAACGGCCACGGCTCCATGCTCCACTATTCGCTGCTCCACCTGACCGGCTACGACCTGCCGCTGGAAGAGCTCAAGCATTTCCGCCAGCTCGGCTCGAAGACCCCGGGCCACCCGGAGCACGGCCTCACCCCCGGCATCGAGACCACCACCGGGCCGCTGGGTCAGGGCCTGGCCAACGGGGTCGGCATGGCGATCGCCGAACGCACCCTGGCAGCACAGTTCAACCGTGACGACCATGAGATCGTCAATCACCGGGTGTGGGTGTTCGCCGGCGACGGCTGTCTGATGGAAGGCATCAGCCATGAGGCGTGCTCGCTGGCGGGCACCCTGGGTCTGGGCAACCTGACCGTGTTCTACGACGACAACGGCATCTCCATCGATGGCGAAGTCAAGGGCTGGTTCACCGACGACACCGCCCAGCGCTTCGAAGCCTACGACTGGCACGTGGTGCGTGACATCGACGGCCACGACGCCGAGCAGATCAACCGCGCCATCGAAGAGGCCAAGTCGGTCAGCGACAAGCCGACCCTGATCATCTGCAAGACCGTGATCGGCTTCGGTTCGCCCAACAAGGCGGGCAAGGAAGAGAGCCACGGCGCCGCCCTGGGCGAAGACGAAGTCGCGGCTGCCCGCAAGCAGCTCGGCTGGGAGTCGCCGGCGTTCGAGATTCCGCAGGAGTACTACCAGGCCTGGGATGCGCGGGAACGCGGCGCCAAGCTGGAAGCCGACTACGACGCCAGGCTGGCGGCCTACGAAAAGGCCCATCCGGCACTGGCCAAGGAACTCAAGCGTCGCTACAGCGGTACGCTGCCCGAGGGCTTCGACGGTGATGCCCTGGTCAAGCGGGCCCAGGAGAAGTCCGAGAAACTCGCCTCACGCAAGGCCTCGCTGGCCGTCCTCAATGAGCTCGGACCGGACCTGCCGGAGCTGTTCGGCGGCAGCGCCGATCTCGCCCCCTCCAACCTGACCCTGTGGAAAGGCGCCAAGGCGATCAGCAAGGACGACTTCGACGGCGGCTATCTGCACTACGGCGTGCGCGAGTTCGGCATGGGCGCGATCGCCAACGGCATCGCCACCCACGGCGGCTTCATCCCCTACGACGCCACCTTCCTGGTGTTCATGGAGTACATGCACAACGCCGTGCGCATGTCGGCGCTGTCGCACACCCGGGTCATCCACGTCTTCACCCACGACTCCATCGGTGTCGGCGAGGACGGCCCCACCCACCAGCCGATCGAGCAGCTCGCCGACCTGCGCAACCTGCCGGGGCTGGCCACCTGGCGCCCGTGCGACGCCACCGAGACGGCGGCGGCCTGGGTCGAGGGGCTCAAGCGTGAGAAGGGTCCCACCGCGCTGATCTTCTCGCGTCAGGACCTGGCGGCGCAGTCGCGGGACGACGCGCAGCTCAAGCAGATTCGTCGCGGCGGCTACGTGCTCAAGGAGGCCGAGGGCGGCAAGCCGGAGCTGATCCTGATCGCTACCGGCTCCGAAGTCGGCCTGGCGATGGACGCCGCTGCCGAACTCGAAGGCAAGGGCAAGCGCGTGCGCGTGGTGTCGATGCCCTGCACCACCGAGTTCGACGCCCAGGACGCCGCCTACCGCGAGTCGGTGCTGCCGGGCGAGGTGCGCAAGCGTCTGGCGATCGAAGCCGCCATCCCCTCCACCTGGTACAAGTATGTGGGCCTCGACGGCGACGTCATCGGCATGACCACCTACGGTGAATCGGGCAAGGGCGGTGATCTGTTCAAGCACTTCGGTTTCACGGTCGACAACGTCGTCGCCCGCGCCGAGAAGCTGCTCGCCAACGCCTGATCCCTCCGGTTCTCCCGTGCGGGGCGTCACCTCGTCCAGAGCGGGAAACGCCAGCGCAAACGCCCGGCCAAGGCCGGGCGTTTGCGTATGTGGCCGCTGTCCCGCCCCGTTCTCGTCTTGCTTTCCCTCATCGCTTTAGATCATCCTGAAATGGCTGTCGTGTGTGTCGATCAGTCCACTGGCCTTAGCGTCGGGACCGGCAGAGACCCCGACACCCATACCAACAACAACACTCAGCGTGGCAAACGTCATGGCCCTGCCAGGCGCCACCCTAGCGAGAGCAACTGCATGACTTTCCAATATGGACTCGACGACTTTCGTCACGTCGTCACCGGCGCCGCGCTGATGGCCAGCGGGGGCGGCGGCAGTTACCACGACGCGATGCGGGTACTGGAACAACTCGAGGCGAGCGGCTGGTCCGGCAGCGTGGAGATCAAGGATTACGACGGCGCCACCGACGCCTGCGTGCTGGCCATGATGGGATCGCCAGACGCCGCCGAAGATCTCTCCCTGGCGGCGATACAGCGGGCGATGAACAACACCGTAGACGCCTTCCGGACCCTCTGCGGTACGACACCGACATGTGTGATTCCCGTCGAAATCGGGCCGATCAACTCACTCGTGCCACTGATCGCCGCCCTCGGCGACACCCCGGTCAAGTGGGTCGTCAATGGCGACGGCAGTGGACGCGCGGTGCCGGAACTGCCGCAAACCCTCTATAGCGGAGCCGCGACTCTCACCGCCAGCCCCTGCGTCCTGGCCGATAACGCTCAGCGTGGCGAGGACGCACGCTCGGTGCGCCTGCAAGCCGCCACGGCCGCCGACGTCGAATCCCTGGCGGGCAGTGTGGTCGCTGCGTTCGGCAGCTATGCCGGCATCATGCTGTGGCCATCCACCGCGGCCAATGGCTTCGCGCTCACGGATCACTATCTGTCCGGTACGTTGGAGCAGGTCCGAGCGCTGGGGGCGTATATGGAGGATGCCGACAGCCCGCACACCACCGAACATATCGTCGCCAAGCTCGAATCGCTCACTGGCCGAATCGCGACGAGTGCGCTCACCAACGGCTATATCACCGAGGTCACGCAGTCGACGAACGGCGCCTCCCTCGATGTCGGCATCATTCGCCTGGATGACACCCCCGATCCGCGCGACAGCACCTCCACGCACTACCTCTACAACATGAATGAAAACCTGATCCTGTACGCTGCCCAGGATGGCGCCCCCGTGATCATCGCGCCGGACTCGATCTGCTACTACTCGGAAGCCACCGGCCGCGGCTTCTCCAATGCCTTCGACGATCTGGCGCCTTATCATGACCGGCAGACCGGCAAGAGCACCGGTGTGCCGGTCAGCGTCATCAGTATTCGCGCCGCCTCGGCCTTTCGCGACGCCACCGGTGTTTGCGACTCCTTCGCCGGCCTGCTGCGACGCATCGGTTATGCCGGCGGCCCCCTCAAAGGCCCTGCATGAGTGATTTTCCTGTGGATGAACAGGACCTCTACAAGAAGCGTCTGCAATTGACCCTCGAAGCCAGCGGGCTCGATCTGTGGGAAAACAACCTCTCCACGGGAGAGGTGGTCTTCGGGCTGACCAAGATCTTTGCCGATCTCGGCTATGACAAAGAGGAAGAGGCCGACGAAATCGGCGATATCTTTGCCCTCATGCATCCCGATGACGTTGCCTCGGTCGAACAGGCCATCGATGAGCACATCAAGGGTCGCACCGAGCGCTACTACAGCGAGTTCCGCATCCTTGCCAAGGATGGTCAGTGGGTGTGGTATGCCAACTACGGCAAGCTGATCGACGACGCGGTCTTTGGTGATCGCTTCATCGGTGTCAGCTTCAGTCTCGCCGACAAGAAGCGCCACGAGGAGGAGCTGCTGGCGCTGAATACCCGGCTGACCGAGCAGAATGCCCAACTCGAGCGCATGAACCTCGAGCTCCACGCCCTGGCTACCCGCGACTCGCTGACCGGCGTCTACAACCGACGCCACCTGATGGAGATCGGCGAGCGCGAATGCCAACGTTCGCGGCGCTTCGAGCACCCGCTGACGCTGCTGCTCATCGATATCGACTTCTTCAAGCAGGTCAACGATACCTGGGGCCATGTCACCGGCGACCTGGTGATACGCGCCGTCGCCGATTGCTGCGCGCAACAGGTACGCGAGGCCATCGATACGGTGGGTCGGATCGGCGGCGAGGAGTTCGCCATCGTGCTGCTCGAGACCTCGCTGGAGGCAGGACTGACGATCGCCGAGCGGATACGCCAGTGCATTGCCGACATGACCGTCGCGACCTATGACGGCGAGGGCGAGGCCTCGGTCACCCTGAGCATCGGCGTCGCCCAGCTCGCCCCCACCTGCCGCTCCTTTCACGATCTGATGGTGCTCGCCGATCGCGCCCTCTATCGCGCCAAGCACGAAGGACGCAACCGGATCCAAGGGCACGACGTCTCCACCTCGGTCTCGTAGTGGGTGACGATCTCGCGCCAGCCGGCAGGTGACGTGGCGCAGGCGACTGCGCTGCGGATCAGCCCTCGCCGTCGTCGACCCGGGTCGCCTCGTCCAGACGCAGGATGGTGTGGGCATTGGTGACGCTGGTGGCGAGGGTGTCGATCACCCCGGTGCGCAGCGCGCCGAGAATACCCGCCGCCTTGGTGTTCTCGGCGGCGATGGCGATGACATCGGGGATCCGCGCCAGATCGGTGATGGTCAGGCCGATCACGCGGCCCTGCATCGGCGTCATCGACGGGCGCCCGTAGATGTCGATGAAGTCGTAGCCCATCATGTCGCCGACGGTGCCGGAGAGGCGCGCTTCGGCGGTCTCCTGAGGCGAGAACCAGCCCATGCGCACCATGTTGCTGTTCTCGCTCAGATCGCCGATGCCGATCAGGGCGAAATCGGCACGCCGCGCGCGATCGAGGGTCTGGCGGATGGTGGGGTTGTCGTACATGGCGTCGCGCAGCTCGAGATTCTGCACCAGCGCCGGCGCGTAGAGGGTTTCGCTGTCGCCACCGAACTTCATCGCCAGGCGCCGGCAGATATGGTCCGGGTTCATGTACTCGCCGGCCCGCACCGAGCCGCCGATGGCGCAGACGAAGGAGCAGTTGCGCTGCCCCTGTTCGAAGGCGTTGTCCGCCACCGCGCCGACGTTGCGCCCCATGCCCACGGCGACGATGGCGCCCTCGCTCAGGCTGCGCGAGAGGTGGTCGGCGACCAGGCTGGCGACATTGCCGCGCTGCACCTCGGGGTCGGCGTGGTCGAGGGCGACCAGCGCGCGCTGGATGCCGAAGCGGCGAATCAGCGCCTGCTCGATCTCAGCACTCACCGCCGGATGCTGGCGCACGCGCACGTCGACGATTCCCTCGCCCTGGGCTCGCTTGAGCAGCCGCCCGGCCTTGACCCGCGAGATGCCCAGGCGGTTGGCGATCGCTTCCTGGGTCTCCCCCTCGATGTAGTAGAGGGTCGCGATCTCGGTCATCAGCGCGATCTCGGCGGTGTCGTTACGCTCGCTCATGCGGTCTCGGTCCGGGTGGCGTGTCAGGGAGTCGGGGCGGGCGGCGGTCGAGTCCACGGCGCGCGCCCAAAGATGCCGCCACACGATACCACAGCGCGCCCCGGCGACGGCCTTCCGCGCCCGCGGTGAAGGGCGTAGACTATGGGCGAATGTCGGCGGGTACGCCCGCCGGCATCGGTTCTCAGGGCGGGGTGGAAGTCCCCACCGGCGGTGATGGCAGCGCGCTTGCGGGCTGCCCAAGCCCGCGAGCGCCGGGCAGCGAGCCACGCTGGTTGCCCGGGTCAGCAGATTCGGTGCGATTCCGAAGCCGACGGTCACAGTCCGGATGAAAGAGAACGGTGTCACTTGCCCATGTCGATTCGGTCCACCGACCGCCCCCGGCTGACACGCCGAGTGCTACGGTGCCTGCCGTCTTTCGCGTACGCCAAGCGCGCCGCAGCCCTGATTCTGGTTACCTCGACCATCACAGGAAACGACCATGAATCAGTCCACCTCCCCGCAGCTCTCCGCGCAGACGCGCGCCCAGCGCATTGCCTTCATCCGTGCCGAGTGGCATGACGATATCGTCGGCAACTGCCATTCCGCCTTCGTCGAGCGCCTCCATGAGCGCGGCTTCGATACCGCCCAGCTGGAGACCTTCAGCGTACCCGGCGTGTTCGAGATCCCGCTGCAGGCCAAGCTGCTGGCCAAGAGCGGCCGCTATGCCGCGATCGTCGCCTCGGGCTTCGTCGTCGACGGCGGCATCTATCGTCACGATTTCGTCTCCACCGCGGTCATCGACGCCATGATGGCGCTGCAGATGGAGCAGGAGATTCCGGTGATCTCCGCGGTGCTGACCCCGCACCACTTCCACGAGCACGAGGCGCACACCGCCTTCTTCCGCGAGCACTTCCTGAGCAAGGGCGCGGAGGCCGCCGAGGCGTGCCTGGCGACGCTGGAGAATCTCAATCAGGTGCGCAAGCTGAGCGTCGACTGACCACTCGCTACGCGCTGGCGTCACAGAGCCTGGCGCCATGACAGCTCAAAGCCCACGCCATCGGCGTGGGCTTTGTCGTCATGTGGCGCGTCGTCGAGACGAGACGCAGCGGCTAGTTCGAACCGCTGGCTCGCCCCGCTCTCTCGACCTGCTTACTCGACCTGCTTACTCGACCAGGCTGCTCGCCTCGCGGCGCCGGTTGCGCACCCGCAGATAGATCGCAAAGGCCACCGAGACCGCGATCAGTACCCACAGGAAGACGGCGATCGGGCTCTTGGTGAAGAAGATCGTCAGGTTGCCGTAGGACTCGATGCTCTTGACGAAGTAGACCTCCGCCGACTTGCCGAGGATGAAGCCGATGATCAGCGGCACCACTTCCAGGCCGATTTTCTGCGCCACATAGCCGAACACGCCGAAGATCAGCAGCGTCCAGACGTCGAACATGATGCCGTAGTTGATGGCATAGGCACCGACCACGCACATCATCACGATCAGCGGGTAGAGGATGTACTTGGGCACCTCGATCACCTTGGCGATATGGCGGATGGCAAAGTACATGATGCCGAACATCAGGACGTTGGCCGCCACCAGGGCGATGATCATCAGATACCAGGTGTCCATGTTGTTGCCGATGAACAGCGGGCCGACCTGGATGCCCTGCAGGGTGAAGGCGCCGATCAGGATCGCGGTGGTCGAGTCCCCGGGAATGCCCAGCGACAGCAGGGGCACCAGCGCGCCGCCGGTGAGCGCGTTGTTGGATGACTCCGAGGCGACGATGCCCTGGGTCGCGCCCTTGCCCATCTGCGACGAGTCGCGGGAGAAGTTCTTCTCCTGACTGTAGGCGAGCACCGAGGCGGCGCTGCCACCGACCCCGGGGAGCATGCCGACGAAGGTGCCGATCCCGGAAGAGCGGATCAGGTTGACCAGTTGCCCCTTGAAGATCGAGAACGAGAAGCGCGCACCGCCCTGGAGCTTGATCCGGCCCTGCCCGGGGGCATCGGCGAAGCCGTTCTCGGCGTCCAGCAGGATGGTGCTCAGCCCGAAGATACCGATCAACACCGGCAGCAGCGAGAAGCCATCGATCAGATAGTACTGCATGAAGTCGAACATCAACCGCGGCTCACCGTTACCGCCCTCGGTGATCGAGTAGGTGCCGATCAGGCTCAGCCAGACACCGAGCACCCCGCTGAAGATACCCATCAGCATGTTCGAGCAGAGCGAAGCGATCACCGTCAGCGCCAGCAGGATGATCAGGAACTTCTCCACATAGGAGAACTTGATCGCGAAGTCCGCCAGTACCGGGGCGAAGAAGAACAGTACCGCGGCGCTGAACAGCCCGCCGAAGATCGACGCCACGATCCCGGTCTTGAGCGCACGCTCGCCCTCGCCGCGCTGGGCCATGGGGTAACCGTCGAAGGTGGTGGTGATCGATGACGGCGTGCCGGGAATGTTGAGCAGCACCGCCGGCACCATCCCCCCAGAGATGCCGCCGACGTAGAGCCCCAAGAGCAGCGCGATACCGTTGACCAGGCCGAAGGCATAGGTCAGCGGCAGGCACACCGCCACCGCCATGGTCGCGGTCATGCCGGGAATGGCGCCGAAGATGATGCCGATCAGCGTCCCGGCGGCGATCAGCGTGAAGAACATCGGTGTGAGGTGGGACAGAATGTCCATGGGTCGGATCTCCGGGTCAGGGCAGCGTGATGCGGAACAGCTGCGCCAGCACGTACCAGGCGATGGCCGGAGCGATCAGCGCATTGAGGGTGATGATCAGCAGGATCCGGCGGGAGAGGCGCTCGGCGTAGAGCAGCGAGAGCGAGAACACGAACAGCACCGACATGATCAGAAAGCTGTAGCCGGTATTGGGGAAGACGTCGCTCAGCCCCCCCATGAGATAGAAGTAGAGCGTCACCAGCACCAGGGTGCCGAAGAAGCGCTTGCGGTCGAAACTGCCTTCGCGCCCCCCCACCACGCGCCCGGCATGTCGCAGCGCAGGCACGATGCGGCGATAGCGGGTCACCAGGATCATCACCAGCAGGATGCCCAGCAGCGTGGTCACGATACGCGGAAAGAAGAGATGGGATTGGCTGAAGTCGATGGTGACATCGAACAGCGATAGCCAGTGGCTGTCCATGAGGAGTGGCTCCTGTGCCGGGTCATGCGCCGGCGGCGTCTAGCGTGGGATCGACAAGGGATCGAAGGCGCCGGCCGGGCATGGCCGACGCCAGGGAGCGAGCCTAGGGTTTGCACGAAAAGTCGACGAGCGTCGGCCGTTTTCGCGTGAAGCCTAACCCTTCAGGTCGTCGATGATGGTGCGATACTCCTCGTTCTTCTTCTCGAGATAGGTCGCCGCCTGCGCGGATGGCTTGAAGTCGGGAATGAAGAACGAGCGCTTCTGCTGCTTCTGGATCTCGCCCTGGTCATAGATGTCGGCCAGCGCATTGTCGATGCACTTGACCGCGGCCGGGTCCATGTCCTTGTTGTAGAGGAAGAAGAACTCCTTATCGAAGGTGAAGTCCTGGCCCTCGCCCATCGGTACCTCGACGTTGGGCGTTACATACTGCAGCAGCTGCTCGCGGGTGGTATCACCCATGCCCGCCGCTTCGGTCTGGGCGACAGTGTCATGGCGGGCGGTAATCCAGACGAAGCGCATCGCCTTCTGATCATCCGCCGGCAGCTGGGTGTACTGCTCGTTGGCCTGCACCGAGCCGTTGATCACATCGGCGGCACCATCGAACAGCAGCTGGTTCTTGTCCGCCTGGGAGCCGGTATTCACCGCGACGATATTTCCCTCCTTGCCCGGATACTTCATGCGCACCGCGTTCTTGAGCGCCGAGAAGCCGATTTCGGAGACGCCACCGGGCTGGATCGCGACTCGGATCTGCTTGCCGTTGCCGGCCGCGGCCATGATGTCGTCGAGGGTCTGGTAGGGCGAATCCTTGGGCACCAGATAGGCGTTGCCCGGGTTGATGGCGATGGTCGGCCCGATGAGGTACTTGGTGAAGATATCGGGATAGCCGTTGACTCCGTAGAGATGCCCCAGATAGGCGCCATCGTGGAAGATCATGATGGTGTTGCCGTGACGGCTGCGCTCGAGCGCCTGAAAGGCCGGCATCACGCCGACGGCATCGACCTTGGCGTTGATGTCGAGCTTCTTGGCCAACTGGTCGACCACGATACTCGAGTTCTGATAGGTGTCGCCCCCGGTCGAGGTCGAGCCGATCACCACCCGCAGATTGCCCGGTAACGGGCAGTCATCGGCGGCTTGGGCCGAGGTCGTCAGGCCGATGGCGGCGCTGGCCAGCAGCGCCAGGCAAGCTTTGCTCCAGATCGGTTTCATGCTGCGTCTCCCCTTTCCCCGGCCGGCTCTCGCGTCGAAACGCCAGGCAGGGCGTCTCGCCAGCGGCGGGATATGAAAATGATAGCGTTATCATTCAACGCGACAGCCAAGGTAAAAGAGGTAGGCTTTGTCATACAATTCAACTTAGGTCGGCAGACCAAAGTCGATGAACCGTGCAGATGTCCGGCGCCAGAACGTCAAAAGCCCGGCCTGTCGGCCGGGCTCCTACTGCTGACAGCGCCGTGAAGGCGCCCTGTCGGATCAGGCGATGCTGACGTCCTTCGACAAATAGACGTCCTGAACGGCGTTGAGCAGCTCGATACCCTCCTTGAGCGGCTTCTGGAACGCCTTGCGCCCGGAGATCAACCCCATGCCGCCGGCGCGCTTGTTGATGACCGCGGTGCGCACCGCTTCGCCCAGGTCCGACTGCCCCTTGGAGCCACCGCCGGAGTTGATCAGCCCGGCGCGCCCCATGAAGGCGTTGGCGACCTGGTAGCGCGCCAGGTCGATCGGGTGATCGCTGGTCAGCTCGCTGTAGACCTTCTCGTGGGTATGGCCGAAGCCGATCGCCTTGTAGCCGCCATTGTTCTCGGGCAGCTTCTGCTTGACGATATCCGCCTTGATCGTCGCCGCCAGGTGCACCGCCTGGCTGGTGAGGTCGGAAGCGACGTGGTAGTCGACACCATCCTTCTTGAACGCGGGGTTGCGCAGGTAGGACCACAGCACGGTGACCATGCCCAGCTCGTGGGCACGCTCGAAGGCTTCGCTGATCTCCTGGATCTGGCGGCGGCACTCCGGCGAGCCGAAGTAGACGGTCGCGCCGACCGCGATGCAGCCCATGTCGTGGGCCTGCTCGACCTGAGCGAACAGGGTCTGGTCGTACATCGCCGGCAGGGTCAGGCTCTCGTTATGGTTGAGCTTGAGCATCAGCGGTATCTTGTGCGCGTAGCGCCGCGCCACCGAGGAGAGCACGCCCAGGGTCGAGCAGGCGCAGTTGCAGCCGCCCTGCAGCGCCAGCTCGAGGATGTTCTTGGGATCGAAGTAGGCCGGGTTGGGCGCGAAGGAGGCGCCGGCGGAGTGCTCGATGCCCTGGTCCACCGGGAGGATGCTGACGTAGCCGGTACCGCCGAGGCGGCCATGGTTGAACAGCGTCTGCAGGTTGCGCATGACGTGCGGGCTGCGGTCGCTGTCGGCGAAGACGCGATCGACGAAGTCCGGGCCGGGCAGGTACAGATCCTCTTTCTTGAACCCGCTACAGGTGTAGCTCAGCAGGCTGTCGGCCTCGTCGCCCAGCAGCTTGGCAATATCGGTCATGGTGCGTTTCCTCTGTCCTCAGATGGTACGTCGGGGAGTCTCGACGGGTACGGCTTCCCTGCCGCTGCCCGGGGCAACGGCTCGCAAGACGGTGATGGCGACGCCGGACCGCCGGGTTCCTCGCCCCGCCGGAGGCGTCCACCGCGCGCTCGACGGCTGCCCCCTCTCCGTCACGACGCCTCGAGCGCGGTCGAACGGGCCCAGAATAAGCGACAACGCGGCTCAGTTCACGCCTTGCGCACGACTTGTCTCGGCTGTCGCCATTCGCTGACGCCGCGCGGGCCTTGGCAACGACGGCCCCATAGCGTGTCACGAGCGGCGCGACGACGAGGGCTGAAAATCGTCATCGGAAAGTGGGATCACGACGCGATCTGCTACGCTAGCGGCTTTTACCAGCGGCTGTTCCGCCTTTTCGGAGATGCACCATGTCCGTGCTGCGGGGTTTTCTGTGGCTCCTCGCCTTTTTCCTGCTGGGCCAGACTATCGCCCTGTGGCTGCCCATCGCCCTGCCCGCGGGGGTGATCGGCATGCTGCTGCTGACGCTGTGGTTCTGCCAGCGCGGCGGCATGAACACCGATGTGGTCGCCATCAGCCAGCCGCTGATCGCCATGCTCGCGCTGCTGATCATGCCCGGTGTGGTCGAGATCTTCTTCGTCGCCGGGCGCTTCGCCGATCAGGCCGGTGCCATTCTCAGCGCACTGCTGCTGGGTACCCTCGCCAGCGTCGCCTCCAGCCTGTGGCTGATGCGCCGCTGCCTGCCGCCGGAGACCCCGCATGAGTGAGCTGGGCATGTCACTGGCGGCACTGCCGCAGGCGTGGTTCGCCACACCGATCGGCGCCATCGCGTTGACCCTGGCCGCCTACTTTCTCGGTGTGCACCTGTTCAAGCTGCTGCGCCACCCCAGCTGGTGCCCGCCGGTGATCATCGCCGCGCTGCTGATCGCCGCGGTGATCGCGCTGCTGCCGATCGGCATCGACGACTACAACCGCGGCGCCGCCTGGCTGATGCTGCTGCTCGGGCCGGCCACGGTGGCGCTGGCGGTACCGCTCTACCAGCAGCTGGGGCAGATCCGTGCGCTGTGGAAGCCGATCGTGCTGACACTGCCGCTGTCGGCCACGCTGGCCTCCTGCTACGCGGTGCTGATCGCCTGGCTGCTGGGCGCCCCGCGGGAGGTGCTCGCCTCGCTGGCGCCGAAATCGGTGACCTCGCCGATCGCACTGAGCCTGACCCAGGAGCTGGGCGGCTCCACGGCGCTGCTGATGGGGGCTCTGATGACCACCGGGATCACCGCGATCTTCGGCGTCGAGTGGCTGAGCCGCTGGATGCGCATCCGCGATCAGCGCCTGATCGGTCTCGCCCTGGGCATCAACGGCCACGCCCTGGGCACGGTGCGCGCCTTCGAGATCAGCCACCAGGCCGGCGCCTTCGCCTCCCTGGGCATGAGTCTGACCGGCGCCTTCACCGCCATCGTGCTGCCGCTGGTGTGGCATCTCTGGGCGTGAGCCGATGCCTACGCTGACATAGCGGCGACCCGGATAGGAAAGACGACGTCGAGATGACAGACGATGCCGGGGTGAGAGGCTACGCTTGGGTGACACCCACGGCATGGAAGCCCGGCGATGACACTTTCGAGCGATAGCGGTCAGGGGCGCCCGACCCTGGTCCTGATGCACTTCTTCGGCAGCTCCCACCGCGAATGGCGCGAGGTGATCCGCCACCTCGACCCGGCGGCGCGCGTCGCCGCCCTGGACATGCCGGGCTTCGGCGACGCCCGCGACCGCCCCGGCTACGACGTTGCCGCCATGACCCGCCATGTGATCGCCGAGGTGGAGGCCGCGGGGCTCGACGAGGTGGTGCTGGTCGGTCACTCCTTCTCCGGGCGCATCGCAATGACCGTCGCCGCCGAGCGCCCGGCCTGGCTGCGCGCGCTGGTGCTGATCGCCCCGTCGCCGCCCGGCCCCCAGGCGATCAGCGCCGAAGAGCATCGCTTCCAGCTCGACTTCGACTTCAGCGAGGCCCAGGCGCGGGCCTTCATCGACGGCGCCAGCGCGGTGACGCTCGATCCGGCGCTCTACCAGCGCGCGGTGGAGGACGCGATCAACGCGACCCCGGCGGCGTGGCGCGCCTGGCCCGAGCACACCTACGCCGAGGACTGGCGCGAGCGCGTCGGCGTGCTCGACCTGCCCGCCTGGGTGCTGGTGGGGGATCGCGACCCCTCGCTGCCCCCGGCGGTGCAGCGCGAGTCGGTGATGCCGCACCTGAGCGCCGGCGAACTGGAGATCTTCCCCGGCTATGGCCATCTACTGCCGATGGAGATGCCCGCGGCTCTGGCCGCGCGCCTCGATGCCATCGCGGCCAGCTGCCGTTGAGGCCGGGAGCCGGGTTCGGCCCCTGCGGCGGCGCAGTGAATGCGCTAACATGCCTGCCTTCGTGAATCTCTCGAACGGGCCCCGGCATGACGTATCGCATTGCCATCAACGGCTACGGGCGGATCGGCCAGAGCGTGCTGCGCGCCCTGGTGGAACGCCCCGAGCTGCCGTTCCAGGTGGTCGCCATCAACGAGCTCTCCGAGCTGGAAACGCTCGCCTATCTGACCCGCTACGACACCACCCACGGCCGCTTCCCCGGGCACGTCGAGACGCGCGGCGGCGCGCTGGTGGTCAACGGCCAGGCCATCGCCATCCGCCGCGCCGCTGACCCCGAAGCGCTGGATTGGGGCGACCTGGGGGTGGATCTGGTGCTCGAGTGCTCCGGCAGCTTCAAGGATCGTGCCACCGCCGAACGCCACCTGCAGGCCGGCGCCGCGCGGCTGCTGTTCTCGCAGCCCGCCGAGGCGGACGTCGACGCCACCGTGGTCTTCGGCGTCAACCAGTCGACGCTGACGGCGGCTATGCGCGTGGTCTCCGCCGCCTCCTGTACCACCAACTGCCTGGTGCCGATCCTGCACGTGCTCGACCGCCACTTCGGAGTCGAGCACGGCGTCACCACCACCATCCACTCGGCGATGAACGACCAGCCGGTGATCGACGCCTACCACAACAGCGATTTGCGCCTGACGCGCTCGGCGATGCAGTCGATCGTGCCGGTGGATTCCGGCCTCGCCCGCGGCATCGGCCGTCTGATGCCGCACCTGGCGGAGCGCTTTGAGTGCCTCCACGTGCGCGTGCCGACGATCAACGTCTCGGCCATGGACATGGCGATCTCGCTCGCCCGGGAGACCGACGCCGCAGCGGTCAACGCCTGCCTGCGAGATGCCAGCCTCGGCTGCTATCAGGGCCTGCTCGGCTACACTGACGAGCCCATGGCCTCGGTCGACTTCAACCACGACCCGCGCTCGGGTATCGTGGACGCTACCCAGACCCGCGTCGCCGGTGGCCGCCTGCTCAAGGCGCTGTGCTGGTTCGACAACGAGTGGGGCTTCGCCAATCGCATGCTCGACGTCGCCCACCACTGGCTAGAGTGTCCATCCGCCGCTACCGCCTCTCCCCGCTAGGTTCTGTACGAAAAGTCGACGAGCGAAGGCAAGACAAGGCAAAAAGTGGCGAAAGAGCGGAGTTTATGGGCATAAATGAGCATCTTGAGCCAATTTTTAACGCGGTATTGCCGAGCGTAGGCCGTTTTCGTACAAAACCTAAGGAAGGAACGCATGAACGTGCATAAGATGACTGAGCTGGATCTCTCGGGTAAGCGCGTCCTGATCCGCGAGGATCTCAACGTGCCGGTCAAGGACGGCAAGGTCACCAGCGACGCGCGCATCCGCGCCAGCCTGCCGACCATCCGCGCCGCCCTCGACGCCGGCGCCCGGGTCCTGTTGATGAGCCATCTGGGCCGCCCCACCGAAGGCGAACCGGCCGACGAGTTCAGCCTCGCCCCGGTCGCCCGGCATCTCAGCGAGCTGCTGGGTCAGCCGGTGCGCCTGGAGAAGGACTACCTCGAGCAGCCGGTGGAGATCGCCGACGGCGAAGTGGTCATGCTGGAGAACGTGCGCTACAACCGCGGCGAGAAAAAGGACGACGAGGCGCTGGCCAAGGCCTACGCCGCACTCTGCGACGTCTACGTGATGGATGCCTTCGGCACCGCCCACCGCGCCCAGGCCTCGACCCACGGCGTCGCCCGCTTCGCGCCCCAGGCCTGCGCCGGCCCGCTGCTGGCGAGCGAGCTGGAAGCACTGGAGCAGGCGCTCAGCGCGCCCAAGCGCCCGATGGCAGCGATCGTCGGCGGTTCCAAGGTCTCGACCAAGCTCGAGGTGCTCTACGCCCTGGCCGAGAAGTGCGACCAGCTGATCGTCGGCGGCGGGATCGCCAACACCTTCATCGCCGCGGCCGGCCACAATGTCGGCAAGTCGCTCTACGAAGCCGACCTGATCGACAAGGCCAAGGCGCTGATGGCCAAGGTCGAGATCCCGCTGCCCAGCGACGTGGTGGTGGCCACCGAGTTCTCCGAGTCCGCCACCGCGACGGTCAAGCCGGTGGACCAGGTCGGTGACAACGAGATGATCCTGGATATCGGGCCGGAGACCGCCAAGCGCCTGGCGGCACTGCTCGGCAGCGCCGGTACCATCCTCTGGAACGGCCCGGTGGGGGTATTCGAGATCGACCAGTTCGGCAAGGGCACCGAGACCCTCTCCCATGCCATCGCCGACAGCCCGGCGTTCTCGATTGCCGGCGGCGGTGACACCCTGGCCGCCATCGACAAGTACGGCATTGCCGAGCGTGTCTCCTACATCTCCACCGGCGGCGGCGCCTTCCTCGAGTACGTCGAAGGCAAGACCCTGCCTGCCGTCGCCGCGCTCGAAGCCGCCGCACGCTGAGCGCGGGTGGCCAACCCGAAGACGATCGCGCCGAATCCCGTGGCCGCCAGGNNCTGGCGGCCACGGGCATTCTGTTCGCCGGGGCGCTGTGGGGGCTCTACTGGATTCCCATCCGCCGCCTCGAGGCGCTGTCCCTGGGCGGCGTCTGGGGCTCGCTGATCGTCGCGCTCACGACCTGCTGCCTGCTCATCCCCTGGGCGCTGGCCGGACGTGAACGGCTGCGCCGCTGCCATCCGCTGGGGATACTCGCGGTGCTGCTCGGCGGCGCAGCCTTCATGTGCTACTCGGTGGGCCTGGTCCAGGGTCAGGTCGCCGTGGTCATCCTGCTGTTCTATCTCACCCCAGTGTGGAGCTCGCTGATCGAGCGACTGTGGTGGCGCTGGCCGCTCACCGGCCGACGTCTTGCCGTGATCGCCCTGGGGCTGGCCGGCCTGACACTGGTGCTGGGCGCCGCCGGTTCGCCGCTGCCGCGCACCCTGGGCGACTGGCTGGGGCTGGTCTCCGGCCTGCTCTGGGCGATCGCCTCCAGCGGCATGCGCGCACGCAGCACCCTCGGCCCCGGCGAGGGCAGCTTCGTGTTCGCACTGGGAGCGCTGCTCGGCGCGCTGGCACTGACACCGCTGCTCGGCCCCTGGCCCGGGCTGCCGCCGATGCCGGCGCTGGGTCAGGCCGTGGCCTGGATCGCCGTCTCCGCCATCCTGTGGTGGGCCATATCGCTGGCGATCGTGGTGTGGGCGGCCAGCGTGCTGCCGCCGGCGCGCCTGGGCATTCTGATGATGAGCGAAGTGCTGGTGGGGGTACTCTCGGCGGCGCTGTTCGCCGGCGAGCCGCTCAGCGCGCTCCAGCTCGGCGGTGCGCTGCTGGTGATCGCCGCGGCGGTACTGGAAGTGGCGCCGCTGCCGGGCCGTCGTCTTTCGGGCACGGCCCGCTGAAGACGATTCGATGGCGTACCTGAGGAAAGCCCACGAAAAAGCCGGCTACATGAGCCGGCTTTTTGCTGTTCGTGGCGGAGAGGGAGGGATTTGAACCCTCGATACCCGCGAAGGTATGCCGCATTTCGAGTGCGGTGCATTCGACCACTCTGCCACCTCTCCTGACGCAAAGGCCAACAACGTTCTGAAAGCACTCACAGGGTGCCGCCAGAGGCTACCGGCGTTTCGCGGTGACGAAGCATAACAGAAAATACCCGCATCGTGTGAAGCCCCCCGGCATTTTTCGGGGCAAAAACCGCCACCTGCGCTAGGGCTCCGCGCTCGAGAGGGTGTTCACGAACTCGCCGAGCGCAGGCCGTTTATAGGCACCGTCTCAGGGGGCGACCTCCGCATCGCCCTGCCCGCTCTCGCTCAGCGCACGCTGGACCATGCCCTCATGCTTCATCCGCGCCAGGAACGCCTCGACGTAGTCGGCGACCTCGGCCTGGGCGCGGGGCAGCGCCATGCACTGCTCGATCGCAGTGAAGCGCCCCGGCAGCACTCGATAGCCGGGGTGTGCCTCGGCGTAGCGGGTCAGCGGCTGGCGCACCCCGGCGGCGGCGTCGAGCCCCTGCTCGACGAACCTCTCGATCGCCGCCGCCGAGGTGGGCGCGCGCACCAGCTCGGCGTGCTGGAGGGTGCGCGAGAGATAGAGGTCGTAGGCCGCGCCCTCGCCCACCGCGATGCGCACACCGTCACGGTCGAGCTCATCGACCTGGGCGAACGGCGCCGCCTCGGGGACCAGATAAGTGCCCTCGATCAGCACATAGGGCGAGGTGAAGTGGATCGTCTCGGCGCGCTTGGGATCGCGGGCCAGAAACGCCAGCCGCCAGTCGGCGTGTTCGAGATCGGCGACCACGGCGCCGGCGGCCTCGTAGGTGACGAACGCGACAGCCACATCCAGCTCCGCCGCCAGCGCCCGGGCCAGGGCCGCGGAGACCCCGCCCGGCTCGCCATCCTCACGGCGCTGGGCCAGTACCGGATTGCCGTAGTTGATCGCCACCTTGAGCCGCCCTTCCGGCGCCAGCAGGGCCCGAACCTGACCTTTCGATGTCTGCATGATCACTCCCGATGGCCGAGACTCGGCGCGCTGTGAAAGATGGGCAGACAATAGCCCCCTGCCGGCATCAAGTCATCTTCGACATGAGTCCCAGCAAAAAGCCCCGCCGAAGCGGGGCTTGAAGGCCAGCGGCAACACCGGCAGCGGGAGCGCGCCGCCCGACCCTGCCAGCGGATGCGCCTCAGGCGGTGCGGCCGGGCAGGAACCTGGCCTTGAGCCTGCCTGCGAACAGCGGGATGAACGCCACCGCGGCGGCAGCGATCCACAGCCCGATCGAGAGCCCGGACTGCCACAGGATGGCGAGATCGCCACCACTGATCGACAGTGCCCGGCGCAGGTTCTCCTCCATCAGCCCGCCGAGCACGAAGCCCAGCACCACCGGTGCCAGCGAGAAGCCGAACTTGCGCAGCAGATAGCCGAACACACCGATGACCAGCATCAGGTAGATCGCCATCAGGTCGGAGTGCAGCTGATAGACGCCGACGAAGGCAAGAATCGCCACGCTCGGCACCAGCAGCCAGCGCGGGACCTGCAGCACGCGGGCGAAGACACCGGCCAGCGGCAGGTTGAGCAGCAGCAGCATGACGTTGCCGATGTAGAGCGAGGCGATCAGCCCGCCCACCACCATCGGCTGCTCGCGGAACATCATCGGCCCCGGATTGATGTTGTAGAGCATCAGCGCGCCGAGCAGGATCGCGGTGGTGCCGGAACCGGGGATGCCGAGGGTCAGCATGGGCACGAAGGAGCCGGCGGCGGAGGCGTTGTTGGCCGCTTCCGGCGCCGCCAGACCGCGCATGTTGCCGGTGCCGAAGCTGTTGTCGTGGTCGCTTATGCGCTTCTCGGTGGTGTAGGCCACGGCGCTGGCAACGGAGGCGCCGGTACCCGGCAGCACGCCGATGACGAAGCCGATCACGCTGGAGCGCAGGATCGCCCACTTGCAGTAGAGCACCTCACTCATCTTGACCATGACACGGCCGATCGGCGCCATCTCGCCATCCTGATCGTGGCGGAAGGCGTGCTCGAGCATCAGCAGGATCTCGCTGACCGCGAACAGCCCGATGATCATCACCACGAAGTCGATGCCGTCGTAGAGCTCGGGCATGTCGAAGGTGAAGCGCAGCACGCCGGTGCCGGAGTCGACCCCGACGGTGGAGATGAGCACGCCGAGCACGGCGCCGATCAGCGTCTTGAGCGGGTCCTTGCCCATCATCGCCGACATCGAGGCGAAGGCGAAGATCATCAGCGCGAAGAACTCGGCGGGGCCGAACTTGACCGCCACGATCGCCAGCAGCGGCGCGAACAGGGTCAGCCCCAGGATCGCCACCGTGGCACCGATGAACGAGCTCACCGCGGAGAGCCCCAGCGCCGGGCCGGCGAGGCCCTTCTTGGCCAGCGGATGGCCATCCAGCGTGGTCATCACCGCGCCGGCGTCACCGGGCACGTTGAGCAGGATGCTCGACATGCGTCCGCCGTACTCGGAGCCGGTATAGATGCCCGCCAGCAGAATCAGTGACGACTCCGCCGGCAAGCCGAGGGTGTAGGCCAGCGGCATCAGGATGGCGATGCCGTTGATCGGGCCGATGCCCGGCAGCGCACCGAACAAGGTGCCCAGCAGTGCGCCGAGGAAGGCGAGCCCGAGATTGAGCGGCGTCAGCGCGACGCCGAAGCCCTGGATCAGGAAATCGAACATCAGTTGGCTCCCAGCAGCGGTTCGATCCAGCTACCGGTGGGTAGCGAAATGCCCAGCGCGTAGGTGAACAGCAGATAGCTGCCGAGGGCGAGCAGCACGCCGCCGACCAGTGCCTTGAACGGTGACGCGCCGAACAGCCAGGCGATCGCCACGCTGACCAGCGCAGTGATCAGCAGGTAGCCGGCCTGGATGAACAGTGCGGCGTACACCACCAGCAGCCCCATCACCACCAGCAGGCGCAGCAGCAGCGCCCCGCTGGGCCATTCGCCGTTGGGCCCCGGGCGCACGAACAGCACCACCGCGAGCAGCGCCAGCAATCCCGCCAGCAGCAGCGGGAAGGCCTTCGGCCCCACCGGGTCGTAGCTGAACGGCACCTCGAGATGCCAGGCCTGGACGGCGATGAACGCCGCCAGACCGAGCAACAGCAGACTCAGGATTCGGTCGGCGGCGTGTGTCATTGGGTCAGACCCACTTCCTTGGCCAGTTGCGAGAAGCCGGCGACCTGCTGCTTGACGTACTGGTCGAAGTCATTCCCGAACTTGCTCATCGGGAACAGCCCGCGGCCTTCGCGCAGCTTGGCGAAGCTCTCGGTCTGGCTCAGCTCGCGCAGACGCTCGACCCACGCCTGATAGGCTTCGTCGCTGACCTTCGGACCCATGTAGTAGCCGCGCCAGATCGGCCATTCGACGTCGTAGCCCTGCTCCTTGGCGGTGGGGATGTCGGCATAGGGGCCACCCTGACGCTCTTCGGCGAGTGCCGCGAGGATCCGCACTTCACCGCTGTCGAGCTGCGGCTTGAGCTCGGCCAGGTCACCGGTGAACACCTGGATGTGCTCGCCCAGCAGTGCCGCCAGCGCCTCGCCGCCGCCCTCGAAGGAGACGTAGCGCAGCTTGCGCGGGTCGATGTTGGCGGATTTCGCCATCAGCGCCGCCTTCATCCAGTCCTGGCTGCCGATCGTGCCGCCGGCCCCGATCACCACGCTGGAGGGGTTCTTCTTCAGCGCCTGCATCAGCTCGTCGAGGTTCTGCCAAGGGGCGTCGTTACGCACCACCACCGCACCGTAGTCGACCCCCAGCGCACCCAGCCAGCGCACGTCGTCGACCGACTGCTTGGCGCCGAACTTCTTCAGCGCCAGATTGAGCGCGGCGCCGGTACTCGCGGCGACGATCAGGTTGGGGTCGTCGTTGCGCACACCGGTGACGTGGTTATAGGCGACTGCGCCGATCCCGCCCGGCATGTAGGTGACCAGCATCGGTTCGTCGATCAGCTTGGCCTCCTGCAGGCCATTGGCAGCCAGACGGCAGGTGAGGTCGTAGCCACCGCCGGGCTTGGCCGGGGCGATACACTCGGGGGGTTTGGCCTGGGCCTGGACAGCACCGGCCAGCAGGGCGCCACCGGCCACGGCGGCGGCCAACCAGCGGCGAAGGGAAGATGATTTCGGCATGCTCAGCGTCTCCTGGATTGTTATGCTCGCTATCCGCTCGGGCTCTCGTCGGCATCGGCCTGTGAGCGACTTGTCAAACAGCACCTGGGCGATGCTAGGCCGCCAACCTTTCATCAACCTGTCATCTAAACCTTTGGTCTAATTAAGACATTGGTCTTAAAGGCCCGGGGCTCGAACGAGCGGGGGCTTGAAAGCACGCCCCAATAGGCTCGCGGGCTGGCACGTCTTATCTGGCACTGTCGATCTCGTGCTTGCGAGCTGACACTTTCCACACCCGGCCCGGAGGCCCGTCATGCACTTGCTGGTCATCGAGGACGATCCGCTGCTGTCGCGCTCATTGGGCGAGGCGATGTCCCGCGCCGGCTATGGCATCGACGCGCTGACCCGGGTCGAGGATGCCTGGCAGGCGCTGCGCCAGCGCCGTTTCGATCTGATCCTGCTCGACCTGGGCCTGCCCGACGGCAGCGGGCTCGAGCTGCTGGCACGCCTGCGCGACACCGGCGATGCCACCCCGGTGATGATCCTCACCGCCCGCGATGGACTCGAGGATCGTGTGCGCGGGCTCGACCTGGGCGCCGACGACTACCTGGCCAAACCCTTCTCGATCAGCGAGCTGGAAGCGCGGGTGCGCGCGCTGCTGCGGCGTAGCCAGCAGCGCATCGACGACCGCCTGCACTTCGCCTGCCTGACCCTGGACACCCACGCCGCCAGCGTGTGGCTGGCGGGGGAACCCCTGGACCTGCCGCGCCGCGAGTTCCGCCTGCTCGAAGCGCTGATGCTCAACGCCGGGCGCATCGTGGCCCGGGAGAGCCTGGAGGATCGCCTGTTCGGCTTCGAAGCGGTGGGCGCCAACGCCCTCGAGGTCTACGTCAGCCGGCTGCGCAAGCGGCTCCAGGAGACCCCGCTGGCGATCCGCACCCTGCGCGGGCTGGGCTACCGGCTGGAGGAGCGCCGCGAGTGAGCGTGCCCCCGGTGTCGCTCAAGCGCCGCCTGGCGCTGTGGCTGATCGCGATCGTCGCCGGGCTCGGCACGCTGCTGCTGATCGAGGCCTACACCAGCGCCCACAAGGCCGCCGACCGCGCCCTCGACGGCCAGCTCGCCGCCGCCAGCCTGACCATGGCGGAGTCGCTGCAGTGGCCCGACGGCCAGCCCACCCTGGAGATGCCCGCCTCGGCGCTGCAGATTCTCGCCACCCAGTGGCAGGAGCGGGTGTTCTACTGGCTCCAGGCCGACAACGGCCGACTCATCACGCGCAACGCCGAGCTGCCGATCAGCGCCGCCATGCGCCGGGCCGCCGGCCATCACCCGGTGTTCTACGACGCCAACCTGGACGGCGTACCGATCCGTCTCCACGGCCGCGAGATCGACTCCGCCGGCTGGGATACCCAGGAGCCGGTGCAGCTCTGGGTCGGCCACACCCGCCGCGGGCGCGAACTGCTCGCCGGCGAACTGTTCGAGAAGAGCGCGTCGCGCTTCGCCGCCATGGTGCTGATCACCGCGGCGCTGCTGATGATCGCCCTGCGCGCGCTGCTGGCGCCGCTGGAGCGCCTGCGCCGGGCGCTGCGCGACCGCCACCCGGACGACGTCGAGCCACTCGCCCTCGAGGTCCCGCGGGAGATGCGTGAATGGGTGGATACCCTGAACCGCCTGCTCGCCGATCAGCGCGATCGTCGCGCCACCCTGCTGCGCTTCATCGCCGACGCCTCGCACCAGCTGAAGACGCCGCTGGCGGGGCTGCAGAGCACCTCGGAGCTGGCGCTGGCCAGCCCCGACCCGGCAGCCTGGCGGCGCGCCCTGGGTGAGGTCCACGACAGCGCCAGCCGTACCAGCCGGCTGGCCGGCCAGATGCTCAGCCTGACCCGTCTGCGCCATCTGGGCCCCGATCAGGAGCGCCAGCCACTGGCGCTGGATACGCTGCTGCGTGAGGTGGTGACGGAGTGGGCCGATCGCCAGGAGAGCCGCGATCACGATCTCGGCCTGGCGCTGGCGTGCACCTTGCCCGCCTGGGTCGCCGGCGAGGCTTGGGCGCTGCACGAGCTGCTCAACAATCTGATCGACAACGCCTGCCGCTATACCCCACGCGGCAGCCAGATCACGGTGACGCTGCGCGATCTCGCCCCCGGCCGGCTGATGCTGTCGATCGAGGATGACGGCCCCGGGGTCGAGGCAGCGGCGCGCGAGCGCCTGACGCGCCCGTTCGAGCGCGGCCAGCGCCAGGACACCGAGGGCTCGGGGCTGGGCCTGGCGATCGTCGACTCCATCGCCCGGCGTCACGGCAGCCCGCTCGAACTGAGTGCGGTGAGCCCGCACGGGCTGCGCCTGTCGCTGACGCTGGTGCGCCTCGACCCGCCTGACTCGGCCCCCGACACGCACACCCCTGACACCGGAGCACACGCATGAGCCACCCGCAGCGCCAGCGATCGGCCGCCCTGGCCCGCCTCTGTCTATCGCTGGGATGGGGTCTGTGGCTAGGGCTGGGATCGGGAGTGCCATCCGCCATGGCCGAGCCGCTGATCGTCGAGGCAGCGCTGGATCGCCCGGTGTTCCAGCCGGTGCTCGACGCCTTCAGCGCCGAGTATCCGCAGATCACCCTCGACTACCGCGACAGTTCATCGCTCGAGGCCGACCGCCGGGCACGCGACCCCGAGGCACCACCGGACGTGGTGATCAGCTCGGCGATGCCGTGGCAGCTGGCGCTGAGCAACGAGGGCCGGGCGCAGGCGCTCGACAGCGTCGAGGCCCAGCACTGGCCCGCCTGGGCCAAGTGGCGCAACGAGGTGTTCGGCTTCACCTTCGAGCCGGTGGTGATGGCCTATCGGCTGGAACTCGCCTCGCACATGCTGCCGCCGACCACCCACCGCGATCTGCTCGATCTGCTGACCCATGACCGCGACTGGCTGCGCGGGCGCGTGGTCACCTACTCACCCCGCGACAGCGGCGTCGGCTACACCCTGCTGCAGCAGGATGCCCGCTACACGTCACGTATCTGGGATCTGGTCGCGGCGATGGGGGCCGCCGACGTCGATCTGGCCAAGAGTACCCAGGAGATGCTCGAGGGCCTGAGCGCAGGCCGCTACTGGCTCGGCTACAACCTGCTCGGCTCCTACGCCATGGTGTGGGCGCAGAACCACCCGGACATCATCGTGCAGGTGCCCAGCGACTACTCGCTGGTGCTGATGCGGATGGTCTTCGTCCACCGCGATGCGCCGCACCCGGAGGCCGCACGCCGCTTCGTCGACTTCCTGCTCAGCCAGCGCGGCCAGCACATCCTGGCCGGAAGCACGCCGCTGTTCAGCGTGCGCGACGACGTCATCGGCCCCTACACCGCCCAGCGCCTGCGCGATCAGGTCGGCGACCACCTCTATCCGATCCCCGTCAACGCCACCCTGCTCGCCTTCGTCGATCCCCTGCGGCGCCAGGCCTTTCTGCGCCGTTGGGACCGCGAGCTCAATATCCTCAGCGAGTGAGCCGCGCCCTAGGTGCTGTCTGAAAAGTCGACAAGCTCAGGCGCGCGGCGGCGCGTCATCGTCGATCCGACACTGGCCGCTGTCACAGGGTGCACAGCGCTGGCGACCGGTCAGCCAGCCAGAGAGCAGATAGCGGCGTGGCGCGAACCAGCGGTAGACAAGGTCCGCCAGCGGCTTGATCAGCGGCCAGCGCAACGGTGCGGTGAGCCAGCCACGCCCCACCAGCGACCAGGCCCGGTGGGTCACATCGAGCCCGCGCAGGCGCTCGCCGCGGTAGTACCCGAGCAGGATCGCGCTGGCGTCCGCCGGGTCGACATCGGGCCAGCGCTCGCTGAAATCGGCGGCGTGGATATCCTCGAAGCGGATGCGCCGGTGGCGATCCAGCCGCCGCAGATGGCTGATCTCGTGGACACACAGGGGGCAGGCACCATCGTAGAAGAGTGTCAGCTCGCTCATGGGACTCTCTCCTCACAACGTTATCGGTGACCACAAGCGTAGCGGAAAAGGACGCGTCTCGAAGCCGATAGGGCACGGCACGGCGCGAACAGTGTCACCTCGAGACCGCCATGAGGCGACAGCGCCCAGCGACGAGCGCGTCGGTAGCGGTTTTTGACTTCGATGACGCAGCCGCTGTCGCCACCCGCCGCTGGCCCTGCCGAGCCGTTGATATCGCCCGCCTCGTCGGAGAGCGCCTCGTCCAGCTCATCGTCACCGAGGCCGAAGACGTTGGGCCGTGACGCCAGTGGGCAACCTAGACCTTGGCGGTACCGGCCAGCTGGCTCGCCAGATCGTGGGCGTTCTCTTTGGCACGCGGTCTGGCGTGACGCGTCTGCAACGCCGACTCATCGGTCGGGGCGAGCTCGATATCGAATATCACCTGCGAGAAAGGCCCCTCCAGTCCGCGCTGCTGGATCTCGTCGGCGTCCTCGATGCGCTCGGCGGGGATCACCAGCTCTTCGCGGGTGGCAAAGGCGAAGTCGTCGAAGGTGTAGGGGTCGCCGGCCAGATTGATCTGGGTGGTCAGGTGCTGGTGGCCGGGCGACGAGATGAAGAAGTGAATGTGCGCCGGGCGTCGGCCGTGGCGCCCCAGCGACGTGAGGACGACATCGGTGGGCGAGCCCCCGGGGACGCCATAGCCGGAGGGAATGACGCTGCGGGCGGTGTAGCGGCCGTCGCTGTCGGTATAGAGGGTGCGGCGCAGGTTGTACTCGGATTGCGACGGGTCGAAGAACGAATAGCCCCCCTTGTCGTTGGCGTGCCAGATCTCGACCTTGGCGCCCTGGATCGGCGTGCCGTCGACGTCGCGCACCTGGCCGGTGAGCCACATGGTCTCGCCTTCGGTGGCCTCATCACTCATGCGGGCAAAACCCTCGGCTTCCGGGGCGCCGGCCACGTATAGCGGGCCTTCGATGGTGCGTGGCGTACCGCCGGTGCGCTTGGCTTCGGCGTCGATGGCGTCTCGGCGCATGTCGAGAAAATGATCGAACCCAAGGCCCGGCGAGAGCAGACCGAACTGGGTCTGGCTGCCGAGGGCATTGAGCAGATTGACGGCGGCCCAGTACTCCTCCTCGGTGACGTCGAAATCGTCGATCAGTCGGAACAGATCGCTCACCAGACGATGCACGATCTGCTTGGACCGTGCGTTGCCACCCGACGCTTCCAGCCCGCTGATCTTGGCCAGAAAGTCCTGTACCTCAGGGGTATCGAAGATCTTCACGCTCATGGGTATCACCTCTTTGTGTCGTTTGAATGTGCCACGGTCAGACGGCCTGTTGATCGATCAGCTGTCGTCGTCACGAATCGAGGAGGGATGACGACACAGCGGACGGACCTGAATCTCCATGTAGGGAAACAGCGGCAAACCACTGATGATGCGGTGCAGGGCCTCGTTGTCCTCGACATCGAAGATACTGACGTTCGAGTAGCTGCCGGCCACCCGCCACAGATGACGCCAGGTCCCCTCTCGCTGCAGCGTCTGGGAGTAAGCCTTTTCGGTCGCCTTGATCTCGGCGGCCTTCGCTTCGGGCATGTCACTTGGCAGATGAACGCGCATTTCGACGTGAAACAGCATGGGACTTCTCCGGATCAGGGGCGGGTGTAAAAGCGCAGCCGGTCTTCATCGAGGGTGATCCCCAGGCCCGGACCGCTGGGCAGGTCGACGCCGAACTCGTGGTAGCAAAGCCCCTCGGTGACGATGTCGTCCTGCAGCAGCAGCGGCCCGAACATCTCGGTACCCCACTCGAGCGACGGCAGTGTGGACCAGGCGTGCAGCGAGGCGGCGGTGCCGATGGTGCCTTCGAGCAGGGTGCCGCCGTAGAGGCCGACACCCGCACTCCGCGCCAGGTGAGCCAGTTTGAGCGCGCCGCGTGGCCCACCGGCCTTGGCGATCTTGAGCGCGAAAGCACCGCTGAAACCGGCGTTCAAGAGTGTCAGGCCATCGCCGGCGTCCTGAACGGCTTCGTCGGCCAGCATCGGCACTCGGAAACGGTTGGCCAGACGCGTGAGCCCGGACACCTGGCGGGCGGGAATCGGCTGTTCGATCAGAGCGACGCCGGCCGCCTCGAGTGCGGAGATCCCCTGAACGGCAGTGCTTTCGTCCCAGGCCTGATTGATATCGACCTGCACACCGGCGCGCCCTTCGAGTGCCGCGCAGATCGCCTCGGTATGACGCAGATCCTCACCCAAGGCGTTGGCACCCAGCTTGAGCTTGAACTGGCAGTGACGGCGCTCGTCCAGTCGTTGAAAGGCTTCGTCGATGTCCTTGCGGGTATCGCCGCTGGCCAGCGTCCACAGCACCGGGAGATGGTCATGCACCGCCCCACCCAGCAGCGTCGCCACCGAGACGCCGAGGCGCTTGCCCTGAGCATCCAGCAGCGCCGTTTCCAGTGCCGAGCGGGCGATGGCGTTGCCGCGCGCGTGACGGTCGAGGCGGGCCATCAGCGCATTGAGGTTGTCGGCCGGCTGACCGATCAGCAGCGGGGCCAGCCAGGCATCGATGTTGCACTGGATGCTCTCAGGGCTCTCCGCGCTGTAGCTCAGCCCGCCGATGGTGGTGGCTTCACCCACACCTTCGATGTCATCGGAGCTGCGCAGGCGCACGATGACCAGCGTCTGGCGGGCCATGGTGGTCATGGACAGCCGATGCGGCCGAATGGTGGGCAGATCGACGAGCTGGGTGGAGATCGAAGAGATGACGGGGGGCATGGGCGCCTCTTGTCCAGACGATGGCCAGTGAAGTGACCTAAGTCTGATTGCGCCCACGAGCGGCGAAAAATATCGTTTGGGTTCTTTCCCATACTTTGAAGGTATGCATGGAACTGCGTCAGCTACGCTACTTTTGTGCGGTCGCCGAGGAGCTCAACCTCACCCGCGCGGCCCAACGACTACATATGGCGCAGCCTCCCTTGTCTCGGCAAATCAAGCAGTTGGAGACAGAACTGGGGGCACCGCTATTCACGCGCCGGGCACGTGGGCTGACACTGACCCACGAAGGCAAGTTCTTCCTCGAGCACGCGCTGCAGATTCTGGAAAAGGTCGATACCACCGTGACGGCCACGCGGCGCATGGCGCGGCGCGGGCACCAGGTGTTCGGGATCGGTCTGGTGGGATCTCTGCTGTTCGGTCAGCTGCCACAGCTGATTCGCCGACTGCGACAAAAGGATGACATCGAACTCCTGCTGCTGGAGCTGACCACGGTCAGTCAGGTACAGGCGCTCAAGGCCGGCCGCATCGACATCGGCTTCGGCCGCCTCTGGGTCGATGATCCGGACGTGGTGCAGGAGATCCTGCTCGACGAGCCGATCGTCGCCGCCCTGCCAGCAGGGCATCCACTGGTGGGCACCCGCCCGACACTGGCTCAGCTCGCCGCCTATCCCCTCATCATCTACCCGGCCGCGCCACGCCCGAGCTACGCCGATACGATCCTCAGCCTGTTCCGCCTGCGCGGGCTCAAGGTACAGGTGATCCAGGAAACCAACGAACTCCAGACCGCACTGGGGCTGGTCGCCTCCGAGCTGGGTTTCAGCCTGGTGCCGGAGCAGGTCATGCGCATGCAGCGCCGCGAGGTGGCCTACGCCCGCCTGGCCGAGGAGAACATCACCTCGCCGATCATCTGCAGTCGTCGGCGAGAGCCCGTGACGCCCGCGATGGCCATGACCAACGATATCCTGAAGGCGCTGTGGGGCAACCGGCTCAGCGGACGTTTCCCCCCCGACGGATAGCCCGGATACAGTGGTCGACAGCGGTCGGCGTATCCGGCGTCCAGCTGACATCCACCTGACGCCTAGCCACCCTTCCGACCGCCAGCACGACTCTCCCGACCGCCACCGACACCCTCCACCAAGGTCGTAAGCGTTCGCCCGTCGCGAAGCCTCGCTTTGCCGAACGTCAATAGCCAGGGCGCAAACGCGCTGGCTATAGTCCACGGTCGAATTCGTCGTGCGCCGACGCACGCACGCCATCGGGGGAACACATGAAAAAACGGATTACCGAACCGGTCAAAAAGCCCGCCGTGTGGATCGGCTTCGGCGTGCTCTTCACCCTGGTCACGCCCTGGTACTTTCCGGCCGGGTCCTGGTCGCCGCTGTTCTGGGGCATTCCCTACTGGGCGCTGATCATCATCGCGGTGTCGCTGGCGCTGTCGATGTTCATCACCTGGGTGGTGCTGTGTCAGTGGGATACCGGCGCCGACGAGACGGAGGATGAGCGATGAACATGGAGCTCGCTTTCGGCGGCTGGTCGGGGATTCTGGTCCTGGGGCTCTACGGCGGCCTGATGCTGGCGGTGGGGCTGTTCGCCTTCCTGCGCCACCGCGGCGTGCGCGAAAGCCTCGACGAGTACTATCTGGGCGGACGCGGCCTCGGCGCCATGGTGCTGTTCTTCACCTTCTTCGCCACCCAGTACAGCGGCAACACCGTGGTCGGCTATCCGCCGACGGCCTACCGCCTGGGCTATCAGTACCTGGTGTCGGTGCCGTTCTTCATCATGATCATCATGGTGTATCTGTTCTTCGCCCCCCGGCTCTACTCGCTGGGGCGGCGCTTCAGCCTGCTCACCCCGGTGGACTGGATCGACCTGCGCTTCCGCTCCAAGCGGGTCAGCGTACTCGCCGCCATCCTCATGCTCTACGGCCTCGGCAACTATCTGCTGGAGCAGTTCGTGGCCATCGGTCAGGGCGTCTCGGGGCTCACCGGCGGCACCATCCCCTATCAGGTCGGGGTGATCTTCTTCATCGTGATCATGGTCGCCTACAGCTGGCTCGGCGGCATGCGCTCGGTGGCCTATACCGACACCATTCAGGGCCTGGCGCTGCTGTTCGGGGTGTTCACCCTGCTGATCGGCTCGCTGATCTATCTCGGTGGGCTGCCCAGCGCCGCCGCAACCATGGCCGCCAACGCGCCACAGAAGCTGGGGGCGCCCACGGGCACTGCATTGACCACCTGGTTCTGCCTACTGGTGCTGGTGGGGATCGGCGCGGCGATCTACCCCCACGCCTTCCAGCGTATCTTCTCCGCGCGTAGCGAACGCACTCTCAAGCGCTCGTTCATCCGCATGGCCTACATGCCGTTTCTGACCGCGGGCGTGGTGTTCATGGTCGGCATCATCGGCATCAGCGCCTTTCCCGATCTCACCACGGCGCAGTCGGAGCAGCTGGTGGGCATGCTCGCCAACGCCCTGGCCAACCAGAACGCCTTCTTCTACTGGGCCATGGTGCTGCTGTTCGGCGGGGTGATCGCGGCGATCGTCTCCACCGCGGATTCGGTGCTCTTGACCTTCTCCTCGATCATCTCCCACGACCTCTACGGCCGCTACGTCGCCCCCGACGCCAGCGAGTACCGCAAGATCCTGGTGGGCAAGCTGGTCGGTGTCGCCGCGGTGGTGGTGCTGGTGCTGATCGCCTGGTATCCGCCGGGCACGCTCTATCAGATCTTCGTGCTCAAGTTCGAGGTGCTGATCCAGACCGCCCCGGCGCTGATCCTGGGCCTCTACTGGCGGCGTCTGAACACCCAGGCGGTGTTCGTCGGCATGCTTGCCGGCACTATCCTGGCGGCCGCCTTCACCTTCGCCGGCTACCGCCCGCTGGGGGTGTTCAGCGGGCTCTGGGGGCTGTCGCTCAATCTGCTGCTGTGCGTCGGGGGCTCGCTGCTGTTCGGCGCCTCCCCGGCCCAGCGCGAGCGCGCCGAAGAGATCATCGCCTTCCCACCGTCGGCGGCAGCGGCCCGCGCGGTCTGAGCGCCCAGATCGCGTCCCACCAACGCCCCTCCGCGTCGCCTACCGGACACGCCTTCGCCACTGGCGAAGGCGTGTTCGTCTCAGCGCCTTCTCGTTTCTCTCTCCTCTCCCCCAGCCTCTCCTCTCCCCCAGCCTCTCCTCTCCCCCAGCCTCTCCTCGGGACGGCAGTGCCTTACTCCAGGGTCTCGTAGGGCAGGCCGACGTAGTTCTCGGCGATCGTGGTCAGGCCGGCGTGGGAGCCGAGGCTGTAGTCGAACTCCGCCTGGCGCACCCGCTCGTCGAAGTCGAGCGGCTGACCGAAGTCGTGCAGATGACGCGTCATCCACCAGGAGAAGCGCTCGGCCTTCCATACCCGGCGCAGGCAGGTGGGCGAGTAGCGCGGGATCAGATCGGTGCGCCCCTGGTGGTAGATGGCAGCGAACAGTCGATGCAGCACGCTCACGTCGCTGGCGGCCAGATTGAGCCCCTTGGCGCCGGTGGGGGGAACGATGTGCGCGGCGTCGCCGGCCAGGAACAGCCGCCCGTGCTGCATCGGCTCGGCGACGAAACTGTGCAGCGGCGCGATGCTCTTCTCCAGCGACGGCCCGGTGACCAGCTGCGCTGCCACTTCCCGCGGTATCCGGCGCGACAGCTCGTCCCAGAAACGGTCGTCCGACCACGCCTCGACCCGCTCGCCGGCGGGCACCTGCAGGTAGTAGCGGCTGCGCTCGGCGGAGCGCATGCTGCACAGCGCAAAGCCACGTTCATGGCGAGCGTAGATCAGCTCATGGTGTACCGGCGGGGTATCGGCGAGTAGCCCCAGCCAGCCGAACGGATAGTCACGCTCGAAGGTGGTGAGCTTCGTCGCGGGGATCGACTGGCGCGAGACGCCATGGAAGCCGTCGCAGCCGGCGATGTAGTCGCACTCGAGGCGCATCCACTCGCCGTTGTAGCGGCATTCGAGATGGGGCGACTCGCTCTCGATGCCGTGCAGCGCCACCTCCTCGGCGTCGTAGAGGGTGGTCAGCCCGGCCTCACGCCGGGCCGCCATCAGATCGCGGGTGACCTCGGTCTGGCCGTAGACGGTGACTCGCTTTCCCCCGGTCAGCGCGGCCAGATCGACGCGCACCCGGCGCTCGCCCAGCGCCATCTCGAAACCGTCGTGGGGAATTCCCTCGGCGTCCACCCGTGCCCCGACCCCGGCCTGGTGCAGCAGCTCGACCATCCCCTGCTCCAACACGCCGGCGCGGATACGCCCCAGGACATAGTCCGCCGAGCGCCGCTCGACGATGACGTTATCGATACCGTGACGATATAGCAGCTGTCCCAGCAGCAGGCCGGCGGGGCCGGCGCCGACGATCGCGACTTGCGTGCGCATGATGCCTCTCCTCCAATGGCGGGCCACAGCCCGAAATGGCACTTTTCATCACCATTGTTCGCCATCGAAGAGCCTCGAATAAGGCAAGATTCCTAGCCAAAATGATCATTTCCACGGATAGGCACCTGACTTTAGTCTGATCCCGGGAGAGACCCCAGCACGCCACGACCCGAGGGCTATCAGCATGGTGACTTCACCGCCCGTTCCCACCTATCAGCTCTACGGCGAGACTCGCCACTGGCCCACCCCGGACCTGCTCCACTGCGAGACCATCGCCGAGCGCAGCCGGCTCTATGCCTGGCATATCCGCCCGCACCGCCACGCCGATCTGATGCACCTGCTGCTGCTGCGCGAGGGCCAGGTCGAGCTGCAGCTGGGCGACCTCGAGGCCGCCATCGACACGCCGGCCATGATCTGCGTGCCGGCCACCGTGATTCACGGCTTTCGCTTCTCGCCCCAGACCCAGGGGCATATCGTCACCCTGGCGCAGCCGCTGGTGGCGCGCCTACGCGAACGCCTGCCCCAGGCCGAGGTGCTCGACGCCGCCACTCACTATCCGCTGGCGGCACAGGCCGAGGCCGCGCCGCTGGCACAGCTGATCGCACTGCTGGATAGCGAGTACCGGCGCGCGCCGGGGGGCACCCAGGAGGATCGCGAGGCGATGCTGACGACCCTGATCGAGGCGGTGACGCTGCAGCTATGGCGCCGCGCCAGACGCCGCCAGCGCCTCCCCAGGGCCGGCCAGGAGCGCGGCGAGCGTCATCTCGAGCGCTATCGGCAACTGATCGAGACCCACTTCGCCGACCAGCCCTCGATTCCCGAACTGGCGGCCGAACTGGGCATCGGCGACGCCCATCTCAACGCGCTGTGCCGGCGGCTCACCGGCCACAGTGCACTGCAGCTGCTGCACGCACGGCTGCTGCTGGAGGCCAAGCGCCAGCTCACCTATACCCAACAGAGCATCGCCCAGATCGGCGAGCGCCTGGGCTTCACCGAACCCACCTACTTCACGCGCTTCTTCAAGCGCGGCACCGGCATGACGCCGCGCGCCTTTCGCCAGCGCAGCGATGCGCGGGGATGAGCGCCCGGCCTCGAACATTCGCTTTACCAGCCCTTCTTGTCACAGCACGCGGAGAGCCACGCCCCTGAGTGGTGCATTTAGCGAACCAGGATGGTGCATGAACCGCGTGCGCCCGCCGACCCGACTCGCCCCGCCGCGAGCCGCTCGTGCGGATGACACGCGTTATCGACACGCCAGCGATCGAAAACCGACAACCGCACCCCGTCTTTGGTCATCCGGCGAATAGTGGAACGCACCTTGCTTCATGGAGGATTCAGGCAGGGGACACACTACTGTTCAGGCGAACATCATGCGGAGAACGTCATGGAAACCTCAGATTACCCCTTGAGCGAAGTACCCGACAGCGAACGCAAGGGGCTGCTCTCCACCTCGGCCGTGCTACTCGGCTTCACCTTCTTCACCGCCACCATGTGGGCAGGCGGCTCCCTCGGCAGCGCCTTCTCGTTCGGCCAGCTGCTGTGGGTGATCCTCATCGGCAACCTGCTGCTGGGCGCCTATGCGGCGGCTCTGGCCTACATCGCCTGCAAGAGCGGTCTCAACTCGGTGCTGATGGGGCGCTTCTGCTTCGGTGAGGTGGGCAGCAAACTCTCCGACGCCCTCCTCGGCTTCACCCAGATCGGCTGGTACGCCTGGGGTACCGCCACCATCGCCGTGGTGCTGGTCAAGACGCTGGGCCTGTCGGCAGCGCTGGAGACGCCGCTGATGGTGCTCTTCGGCATGGCCTTCTGCGTCACCGCGATGATCGGCTTTCGCGGGCTCGACCTGCTGTCCCGGGTCGCCGTACCGGCGATGCTGCTGTTCATCCTGATCAGCCTCTACACCGGCATGGTGGACGTGGGCGGGCTCTCCGGCCTGGCGGGTCAGACGCCCAGCACGAGCATGAGCGTCGCCGCGGCCATCACCGTGGTGATCGGCACCTTCATCAGCGGCGGCACCCAGGCCACCAACTGGAGCCGTTTCGCCCGTACCCCCAGGGTCGCCGTGATCGCGACGCTGGGCGCCTTCTTCGTCGGCAACGGCCTGATGGTGCTGACCGGGGCGCTGGGCGCGATGATCTATCAGCAGGCGGATATCGTCGATGTCATGCTGGCCCAGGGCTTCGTGACGCTGGCCGTGCTGATGCTGTTCCTCAACATCTGGACCACCCAGGACAACACCATCTACAACTTCGCCGTGGCCGGCTGCAACCTGCTGCGTACCGACAAGCGCCGGGTGGTCACCGTGACCGGCGCCGCCATCGGTACCGTGCTGGCCGTGGGCGGCATGTACAACCTGCTGATTCCGTTCCTGGTGCTACTCGGCACCTTCATCCCACCGATCGGCGGCGTGATCATGGCGGACTTCTGGCTCAACCACAAAGGCCGCTACCCGGCGCTGGCCGAGGTCCGCCTGCCCGCCTTCAACTGGACCGGGCTGGCCGCCTATGCGATCGCCTCCGCGGCGGCTTACTTCTCGCCGCTACTCCCGCCGCTGGTGGGTGTCATCGTGGCGGCCGCGAGCTACGCCGTGCTGCTGAAGCTGCCCCTCAACGCCACGCTGCCGAGCCCGGCCAAGGAGTGACATGGCACTCACCCGTGCCGGGATAGCGGGCTGGACCCAGGGCACGGCATGCCAGAGCGATCATGCCACCGCCAGGTGTCAGAAATCGAAGAACACCGTCTCGCCCTCACCCTGCAGGCGAATATCGAAGCGGTAGCAGGGACGCCCCTCGCGCGTCTCCCGGGTCGCGATCAGGGTCTGGCGCCGGGTGACGGATTCGATCGCATTGAGGATCGGGCAGGCGGCGTTGGCGGCCTCTTCGTCGTCGAAGTAGAGCCGGGTCTGGAGCTGGATGTTGATGCCCCGGGCGAAGATCGCCAGGTTGACGTGGGGCGCCATGCGCCGGCCATCCGCCAGTGCCACCGCCCCGGGCTTGAGGGTCGCGAAGCGCCACTCGCCGTCGTTCTCCGCGGTGGCGGCGCTGCGCCCGAAGCTGTTGAAGGGCGCGGCGAGATCGAACTGGCACTGGTATTCGCCATCGGCGTCGGCCTGCCAGGCCTCGAGCAGCGCATCGCGTACGGTGTCGCCATTGCCATCGATGACCCGGCCGACGAGGTCGATGTGCTCGCCCTTGGCGCCGTCGCCGGCAAGCCGCGGGCCGATCTCTTCATCGCGCGGTGGCAGGCCGGCGAGTTCCAGCGCCAGGCCGATATGCACATAGGGCCCGGCAGTCTGCGAGGCTGTCTCCTTGAGCAGGGTGTCGGCTAGCGGGCGCGAATTGGGCTGATGCATGACGGACTCCTTACCCCTGATTCTCGAAATAGGTCTGCACCGCGCCGCGCACCACCAGATCGAAGCGGTAGGCGAGGCAGTCCATGCTGCGGCTGCGCGCCATGTCGAGGCGCCCGGTCATGGTGGCGACCGCCTCCGGGTCGCGCAGGGTGTTGACGATCGGACACAGCGGGATCAGCGGATCGCCCTCGAAGTACATCTGGGTGATCAACCGAGTGGAGATCGAGGGTCCCATCACCGAGACGTGGATATGCGCCGGGCGCCAGCTGTTGACGTCGTTGGGCCAGGGATAGGGGCCGGGCTTGATGGTGCGGAAGCGGTACCAGCCGTCGGCGTCGCTCAGGCAGCGCCCGACGCCGCCGAAGTTGGGGTCGAGCGGGGCGAGATAGCGATCCTTCTTATGCCGATAACGGCCGCCGGCATTGGCCTGCCACATCTCCACCAGGGTCTGCGGCACCGGCTTGCCGAACTGATCCACCACGCGGCCGAACAGCAGGATACGCTCGCCGATGGGCAGGCCGGCCGTGCCCGCCAGGGCGGGGTCTTCACGGAAGTTGAGCAGCAGGTCGTTGTCGTGGGGCCCCAGGCGCAGGCGGGTGAAGTCGGGGCCGGCGAGTTCGGAGCGCGTCGGCGCGACCAGGCTGACCAGCGCCTGGCGCGGCGAGCGCGCCACGCTGGTCTTGTAGCCGGGGGCGTGGGCCGGGGGGTGCCAGTTGCGGTCGCGGGGCACGAAGCGCGTGTCGTCGTTGTGGGGCATGGGCCTCTCCAGCTCGTCGATGGCTCCATTCTCCCCCACCACCACCGCCTGCCAAGTGAAAGCCTCGCGCCCGGACATAACCGGGGGGCTATATCGGGCAAAGGTCGAAGATCGGTCAAAGCTCAAGGTGCGCTCAAAGATCGAAAGGCGTCTGGCCGTCGGCGTTCACCTCGGCGTCGTCAACGTCAGCGTCACTCACCTCAGCGGCGATCTCTCTCAGGCACGCCTGCAGCTGTTCGGCCCCGGCGCTCAGCGGCAGCGATAGATTGGTGCACAGGCCGAGCGCCCCGCCATGGGCCTCCAGCGCCACCTGCAGACGCACCAGCACGCCGGCGGCGAGGTCCTCGCGCACCGCGTCCAGTGGCGCCACCCACACCGCGTCGGTGGCCAGCACGTAGCGCCGGCTGAGCGACAGCGAGAGCGTCTCCAGCGCGATCGGCGGGCACCAGCCGCCCTGCTCGACCCAGAAGCGCTCGACCTGCTCGCGCAGTGTGGTGGCCTCGGGTGGAATCACCCAGGCGGCCTCGGCCAGCGCCGCGGCATCGATATCGACCTCCGCCGCCACCAGCGCATGACCGGCGCGCGCGACCAGGACCAGCGGCTCGTGGTAGAGCGGCTCGAAATGCAGCCCGCGAATCTCGCGTGCCTCACTCATCCGCCCCACCACCATCTCCAGCTCGCCGAGCCCCAGCCGCGAGAGCAGGTAGGCGCTAGAGCCGGTGGTCACCTGCACCCGCACCCCGGGCAGCGTCTGGGCAAGCCGCACCAGCGCCCGGGGCAGCAGCCCCTGCTCGACGCTGGAGAGCGCGCCGAGACGCACCACCGCCTGGGCGCTGGTCTGGTGCACCGCGCGGAAGCCGGCATCCAGGCTGCGCAGCGCCGGGCCGGCATGGCGCAGCAGCATCGAGCCCGCCGCGGTCAGCGTGACCCCCGAGGGGCTGCGGGCGAAGAGCGCCGCACCGACAATCTCCTCGAGCTCGCGGATGGTCTTCGACATCGCCGGCTGGGTGATCGAGAGGGTCTGCGCCGCCCGCGCCATGCTGTTGAGCCGAGCCACCTCCTGGAACGCCATCAGGTGGCGCAGCTTGACCCGGGCATTGAGCATCACGGCACTCCTGAAGCGGGATTCACGCGGGCCGCGGCGGGCCCGGATGGCGATCAGCCACGATGAGAGCCCAGCCGCGTGGGGGCGTCAACCGCCCCAGCCGTGCTGCTTGGCCAGGCCGAAGGCGTGGTTGGCGGCCGGCACCCCGGCATAGACCGCCACGTGCATCAGTACCTGGCGCAGCTCGGCTTCGCTCAGGCCGATCCGCTTGGCGGTCTTGAGATGCAGCACCAGCTCCTCGCGCCCCAGCGCGGCGAGAATCGCGGTGGTGATCATGCTGCGCTCGCGATGGTCGAGATCGGGATCGCTCCACAGCTCCCCCCAGGCCAGCCGGGTGATCATCTGCTGGAACGGCCGGTCCAGCGAGGTCGCCTGCTGCGCGGCACGGGCGACGTGGTCCGCGCCGAGCACCGCCTGACGGGTCTCCATGCCGGTGGCGAGATCGACGCCCTGCGCCTTGGATGCGGCCGGTGACAGCCGTGTCAGCAGCAACTCCACCAGGCGTGCCGGTGCCTCCAGCGAGGGCACGTGGCCCACGCCCTCGAAAATCGTCGGGGCCTCGGCACCACACTCCTCGGCCAGCGCGGCGAGGGTCGCCGGTGGCGTGGCGCCGTCTTCGCTACCGCCGACCAGCGTGAGCGGCACCGCTTGCGTCGCCTCACCGGCGTTGGCGCCCAGACGCCCGACGAAGCTGTGGCGGCCGAGCATCTCGCACATCAGCGCGTAGGACTCGGCCTCGTTGCGCGACATCGCCACCCGCCAGCCGGCGGCCAGGGAGGGGTCGACCTCGACGCTCGCCGGCGCGAACCAGCGCGGCACGATCTCCGCGCTCATCGCAGCCAGCCCCTCGCTGCGTACCCGGTCGGCGCGGGTCTGCCACATCTCGGCACTGCCGATCACCGCGCCGGTGTTGGTCAGGGTCGCCGAGTAGAGCCGCTCGGGATGCGCGCTCAGCAGCTGCTGGCCGATCACGCCGCCGATCGAGGTGCCGGCGAAATGGAAACGCTCGGCCCCGGCGAGATCGGCCAGGGCCAGGGCCTCGGCGGCCAGCGCCGCCGGGGTGATCTCGCCCCGCGCTGCGGGCCAGCCGGCGCTGGCGCCGTGTCCCGGCAGATCCCAGGTGAGCACGCGGAAGCGTCGAGTCAGCGGGGTGATGACGCTGTCCCACACCGCCTGGCTCATCCCCAGCGGGTGGGCCAGCAGCAGCAGCGGCTGGGTGTCGCCACCGAGCAGACGATAGGCGACGGTGCGGTCATCGAGCGTGACGAAAGGCATGACGAGGCTCCTTGGTTCGAGTGCGCGCAGGCAGTTGGCGTAAAGAACATAGGCGCTGTATGAAAAGTCGACGAGCGTGGGCAAGACAAGGCGAAAATAGGCGAAAGAGCGGAGTTTACGCAGTGTAAATGAGCATGTGACTCGCTCCGCTCGCCCTTCGGGCCGTCCTACGGACCTTCTGAACGTTGTTCAGTGAGCCGATTTTTAACGCCGTATTGCCGAGCGCAGTCCTTTTCAGACAGTGCCTAGGCGAAAGCCGCCAGGGCGACGAAAGTCCCCGCAATGGCAACGCCCGAGATCACCAGCCAGATCAACAGATAGCCCATGATGTCGCGGGCCGAGAGTCCGGCCACCCCGAGCAGCGGCAGCGCCCAGAACGGCTGAATCTGGTTGGTCCAGCCGTCGCCCCAGGTGAACGCCATGATGGTGCGCGCGGGGTCGGCGCCGAGGGCGTAGGCCGCCTTCATCATGATCGGCCCCTGGATCGCCCACTGGCCACCCCCGGAGGGGATGAAGAAGTTGACCGCCCCGGCGGAGAGGAAGGTCCACAGCGGGAAGGTCTCCCGCGAGGCCACCGAGATGATCGCCTGGGAGAACTGGGTGACCAGATCGGCGTGGGTCATCATGCCGGCGATCCCGGCGTAGAGCGGGAACTGCACGATGATCCCGCGGGCGGCGCCCACCGCCTTCTCCACCGCGCCCAGGTAGGCCGCCGCACTGCGGTGCAGCAGCAGCCCCAGGGTGAAGAAGATCAGGATGACCGTATTGAGATTGATGCTGAAGTCACCCTTGACCACCTCACCGAGCAGATAGACCGCGGCGAGCAGACCCAGGAACAGCGTCGGCAGCCGGCTGTGTTCGAGCCAGTCGGAGAAACTGCCGTCGCCGCGCTGGGCCGGCGCCTCCTCGGCGGGGTCCGCCGCCTCCAGGCGCACGATATGCTCCGGCTGCTTCTGCAGCATGAAGAAGCCCACCAGCAGGGCCAGCAGCGCCAGCGTCAGGGCGATGTTCCAGCTGGCGTAGAGGGTTTCGGAGACCGGCACGATGCCGATCGCATCCTCCATGAAGTGGCCCGGCGTGGCGATCACCAACGGGATCGAGGTCGAGGGCCCGCGTACCAGTTCGCCACCATAGGCGGCGGCCACGATCAGCGGGAAGTGCACCGCCACCCGGCGCCCCATCTCGCGGGCCAGGATCGCCCCGGCGACCATGCCGAAGCCCCAGTTGAGGTAGTAGCAGACGAAGCTGACCACGATGGTGATCGCCAGCGCCTGGCGCGGCGTCGAGGCCTGCCGGGTGAGCGCGCCGAGCAGGCGCTGCATCACCGGCGTCAGCGCCAGCACGTAGCCGGTCAGCAGCACCAGCACCATCTGCATGCCGAACTTGAACAGCGAGGAGAAGCCCTCGCCCCAGTACTGCGCCATGTCGAGCGGCGTACGCTCACCGAGCACGATGCCGAGCACGAAGACGATGGCGGTGAGAATCACCGCCAGCACGAAGGCGCTGGGCAGATAGCGCTGCACCAGACGCACGGAAAACTGCGTCACCGCTTGCATCGAGGTTCCCTCTGTTATCGGGTTGTCGTTATGGGTAGTTGCTGGCGGGCGTCACACCCGCTCGATCACCGTGGCGATGCCCTGCCCCACGCCGATGCACATGGTGCACAGCGCGAAGCGCTGGCGGCTGCGCGCCAGCTCGTAGGCCGCCGAACTGATGATGCGCGCCCCCGACATGCCCAGCGGATGGCCCAGCGCAATGGCGCCGCCGTTGGGGTTGAGCCGCGGGTCGTCGTCGGCCACGCCGAGCTCGCGGGCACACGCCAGCACCTGGGCCGCGAAGGCTTCGTTGAGTTCGAGCACATCCATCCGATCGAGGCTCAGGCCGAGTCGCGCGAGCAGCTTGCGCGTCGCCGGCACCGGGCCGATGCCCATGATGCGCGGCTCGACCCCGGCGGTGGCCATGCCGTGAATGCGCGCGATGGGTTCGAGCCCGAAGCGAGTGAGCGCCGCTTCGCTCGCCACCAGCATCGCCGCCGCGCCGTCATTGACCCCGGAGGCGTTGCCGGCGGTGACGCTACCGTTCTCGCGGAACGGCGTCGGCAACTTGGCCAGCGCCTCCAGCGTGGTCTCGGGGCGAGGATGCTCGTCGCGGTCGAAGATCAGCGGCGCCTGCTTGCGCCGCGGAATCTCGATCGGCACGATCCCCTCGCCCAGCCGGCCGGCCACCTGCGCCGCCTCGGTCAGCTGCTGCGAGCGGTAGGCGTAGCGGTCCTGGTCCTCGCGCGAAATACGGAACTGCTCGGCCACGTTCTCGGCGGTCTCGGGCATCGAGTCGACCCCGTAGCGCTTCTCCATCAGAGGATTGACGAAGCGCCAGCCGATGGTGGTGTCCTCCATCTGCTGATTGCGCGCATAGGGGGAGCCGGCCTTGCCGATCACATAGGGCGCACGCGACATCGACTCGACGCCGCCGGTGAGGATCAGCTCGGCCTCGCCGGCACGGATCGCCCGCGCCGCGGTGCCGATGGCGTCCATGCTCGACCCGCACAGACGGTTGATGGTGGAACCCGGCACGCTGGTGGGCAGCCCCGCCAGCAGCGCCGCCATGCGCGCCACGCTGCGGTTGTCCTCACCGGCCTGGTTGGCACAGCCGAGGATGACGTCATCGATCGCCGCCGGATCGAGCTGCGGATGCTGCGCCAGCACCGCCTCGAACAGCCGCGCCGCCAGATCGTCGGGGCGCACGCTCGCCAGGGCGCCACCGAAGCGGCCCACCGCGGAGCGCAGCGGGCGACACAGAAACACTTCGTTCATGCCTGCGCTCCCGTCTCGTTGCCGGCGTGGTGGCGTGCGGTGCGAGCCTTGAGTTCGCGCAGCACGTTGAGCTCCTCGGCACCGGGCTCGGGGGTGGTCTCGAGCCGCTCGGCGAATCGGATCTCCCAACCGGTGGCCTCCTGCACCTGCTCGGCGGTCACGCCAGGGTGCAGCGAGACCACCACCAGCTCCTTGGTCTCGGGATCGGGCTTCATCACGCACAGATCGGTGATCACCCGGGTCGGGCCGCGGCCGATATTGGGCACGCCGTCACGCGCGCGGCCGTCGCGTCCGAAGCCGACCGTGGTGACGAAGTCCACCGCCTCGACGAAGGTGCGCCGGGAGTGCTTGACGGTGATGAACACTTCACCCGCATTGGTGGCGATCTCAGGGGCTCCGCCGCCACCCGGCAGCCGCACCTTGGGCTCGCGGTAGTCACCGATCAGAGTGGTATTGAGATTGCAGTAGCGGTCGATCTGCGCGGTCCCCAGGAAGCCGACGTCGACATGCCCGCCCTGCAGCCAGTAGCGGAACATCTCCGGCACCGAGACGGTGGTCAGTGCGGTCTCGCACAGCTCGCCATCGCCGATCGACAGCGGCAGCACATTGGGCTTGGTCTGCAGGGTGCCGGACTCGTAGATCAGCACCACCTCCGGGGCATGGGTCAGGCGCGCCAGGTTGGCCGCCTCGGAGGGCAGGCCGATACCGACGAAACAGGTGGTGCCGTTGGCCAGCGCCCGGGCGGCGGTGACGGTCATCATTTCCGCAGCGGTGTAGTCGAGGCTCATCAGGCAGCTCCTCCAGCGTGGTAGACATGTTCCTCGAGCCAGGCGGCGAAGTCCTCGCGGTCGCGGGCGATCTCATCCCAGGCCTTGTAGAAAGCGTTGTCCCGCGGGTAGTAACCATGGGCGTAGGAGGGGTAGGCGCCCTGCTCGGCCACGGCGATGGCATCGATCGCCCAGCCAGGAATGACGCAGGCGTTGGGCCCCGCCTGCAGCTCGTCGACCACCTCCTCGACGGTGACGATGCTGTGGCGCGCCGCCAGCACCACCTCCTTCTGCACGCCGATGATCCCCTCCACCAGCACGTTGCCGGCGCGGTCCGCCTTCTGCGCGTGGACGATACCCACGTCAGGGCGCACCGCCGGCACCGCGGCCAGGCGCTCACCAGTGAACGGGCACTCGATGAACTTGATCTGCGAATTGACCTTGGGCAGGTCGCTGCCCACGTAGCCGCGCAGCACCGCCAGCGGCAGACCGGCGGCGCCGGCCTCGAAGGCGCAGGCCATGGCGGCGTGGCTGTGCTCGAAGATCTCCAGCGGCTGCGGATACCCCTTCTCCACCGCGTCGCGCAGGCGGTGCAGCGAGCCCACGCCGGGGTTGCCGCCCCAGGAGAAGATCAGGCGACGGGCACAGCCGGCGCCGATCATCTGGTCGAAGATCAGATCCGGGGTCATGCGGATCAGGGTCAGCTCGCGCCGCCCCTGGCGGATGATCTCGTGCCCTGCGGCAAACGGAATGAGATGGGTGAACCCTTCCATGGCGAGGGTTGCCCCATCCTCGACGTAACGCGCCACGGCGTCGTGGAGCGAGAGGAATTCGGCCATCGTGCGCGACTCCCTGTTAGGTGATGGGCTGTCAGGTGACGGGAAACCAGCGACCGCCAGCGCGGCCCTTGGTGGGTATCGATATCCCCAGTGACACTGGCAAATGTTCGCATTGCGAACATCGGTTTGTGATACGAACACGCTATCCCCACCGTGACCCACGGTCAATCGCACAACGCGAAGAGGCCTCCATGGAGGCCTCGCCGAGATCGTTGCCGACTCGCTGAAGTGCGTCGACAATATCTTGCAGAACAGCAAGTTAGGAGGAATCGAGGCGCATCAGCACGCGCGTGACCTGGGCCTCGCTACTACCAATGTATAAGTCGATCGTCAGCGCGGTACGCAACGCAGCGGCATCGAGCGTCGCGTCCTCCACCGCCGCCGCCACCTCGGGCTGGGCCAGCACCACCTCGGCGTAATCACGCTGCTCGCGGCGCGCCGTCTCGCCGGCCTCGCGGGCGATCCGCTGGGCCGTCGCGCTGGGCAGCGCTTCCCCCAGCAGACGCGCCGCCGGCTCCGCCAGCACCGCCCCGCCGCTCAGGCGCAGGTTGCGCGCCATCGCCTCGACGTGGACCTCCAGCCCCGCCAGCAGCGGCGCCAGCGAACCCAGTGCCCCCTCCACCAGCAGCACCCCATCCAGCAGCGGCGCCCACTCCGCATGCCACTCGCCGAGACCGCGCTCCAGCGGCTGGGCCCCGGCGTTGACCACGGTGGCATGGGCCGCGTGTACCTGACGCGCGGCGGCGCGGATGCGCGCGCAGGCGACCGGATTGCGCTTGTGAGGCATCGATGACGAGCCGCCCACCCCCTCGGCGGCGGGCTCACTGAGTTCGGCCACCTCGCTCTGGCACAGCAGGGCGATATCCAGCGCCACCTTCTCCGCCGCCACCGCGACGGCATCGAGGGCCCCCATCAGCGCCAGCAGCGGCTGGCGGTCGGTGTGCCACGGCAGCAGCGGCGCCGCCAGCCCGAGCCGCGCAGCGAGCCCGGCCATGATCTCGAGCCCCTGGTCGTCGAGCCCCGAGTGCACCCCCACCGCACCGCCGAACTGCACATAGAGCCCGCCCTCGGCCACCGCTGCCAGGCGCGCGTCGGCGCTCTCGAGCCCCCAGGCCCACTGCGCCACCTTGGCACCGAAAGTGATCGGCAGCGCCTGCTGCATCAGCGTGCGCCCGATCATCGGTGTCCCCCGGTGACGCCGCATCAGCGCACAGGCGGCACGCCGGCTGCACGCCAGATGCTCGCGCAGCGCCGCCAGTCGCGGGCGCAGCAGCAGCATCAGTGCCGAGTCGACGATATCCTGGCTGGTGGCGCCGCGATGGAAGTGCCGCCGCAGCGACTCCGGCAGTCGCGCCTTGGCCTGTTTGACGAAGGGGATGGCGGCATTGCCGCCGTTCTCGACCTCGGCGGCCAGCGCCGTCAGATCGAACGCCGCTAGCGGCAGTGCCGCAGTGAGCGCGTCCGCCGTTCCCGCCGGCAGCAGCCCGCACGCCTCCTGCTCCGCGGCCAGCGCCAGCTCCACCTCGCGCATCGCCGCGACGACCTCACTGGCCTCGAGGGCGGCGAGGCCGGCGGCACTCATGAAGGGGTGGCGGAACAGGGTGTCGTACATGGAGGGATCTCCCGGCGCGCATCGCGTGGCGAACGAATGTTCGTGATACGCACCCATGCTAGGTCGGCGCGCGTCGACAGGGCAAGCGCGGCACGGTCATGCCCAGCGGCGCGGGCAGTACCGACATGGCCCCGGATCGGCGGCGATCACGGCGTATCCGGTTTCGCCATCGCGTCGGTCGCCAGCCTCCGGATGAACCGGGCCGCGTGCTCGATGGCCGGTTCGGCGCGCACGATACCGAGATGGCCGACCCCGTCCAGCACCTCCACGGCACCGCCGAAATGGTCGGCGACGGCCGGCCCATAGGCGTCCGGGTGCATGCTCTCGTCCTCCGCGCCCACCAGCAGCAGCGCTGGTACCTCGATGGCCGCCAGATCCTGGCGCCAGTCGCGCGGTTCCATCGCCTGCTGCAGGCGGTAGGAGTAAGCGGGGGTCGAGTACTCGTCACGACGCGACTCGGGGATATTGAAGCGCACGACGTTGCAGCCGGCGGCGGAATCGAGCCCGAACCGACTGACGATCTCGATCAGCACGATTCGCCCGACGTTCGCCTGGGCCCAGCCACCGGCGCCGGCGCGCGAAGTCGGCGCCTTGTGGCCGAGGTATGGCGCCAGCAGGACATAGCCGTCGACGAGACCGGCGAAACGCCCGCCGGCCATTCGCACCGCCAGCCCCCCACCGGAGGAGTGACCGATCAGCACGACCCGGTCGACCGGCCATTGCCCGCGCAGGTGCTCGATCAGGTCGGCCAGGTCGCGCTGCGGCTGTTCGACATCGTCGACATCGCCGCGGCGGGCGGGCCTGCGCCCGTGCCCGCGGATGTCGGGCGTCACCACATGCGCGACGCCCTGCTCGGCCAGCGTACGGGCCATCGGTTCCAGGTACCGGCTGTCGGCGCCGGAGCCGTGCAGCACGATGGCGAGCGTACGGGCGTCACCGTCGGGATACGCACGATAGTCGAGTTCGTTGCCGTCGCGAGCGGTGAAGTGTACGAGCGGCGCCGGCTCCAGGGCGTCCGTCACCCCGGCGTAGTCGAGCCCGCCCGCGGTGGTACGCGCCGGCCAGCACCAGAGCCAGGCAACCGCGGCCGCGAGCGAGACGACAACACCACAGAGGATGATGGTGGGCGTATGCATATGCTCTCCCGTGCGCCATGGGCGCCGATATCGTTATGGCGCCAGTCGACCATCGCGTCGCACGAGGATCTGTCGACGAGCCCGCCGAGATACGATACCCCATCGAGCAGATCCCGACGGGGCGTGGGGGCAGACCGTCGCCGCCGTCACCCGCCGGCGCCGCCCAGCAGTTGCTGGTGATAGTGGCGATAGAGGGCCGGCGTCTGGGCGTCGACCTCGGCCGCCCGAGCCGGTTGGCCCCAGAATAGCTTGAAGGCGTCGACGCCCTGGAACACGAACAGGCTGACCCCGCTGATCACCGCGGCGCCGGCGGCCTCGGCCAGGGCGATGAACTCGGTGCGCGCGGGCACGTAGACGGCATCGAAGATCCACTGGTCAGCGCGGATCAGCGACCCGGGCAGGGGGCAGCCAGGACTCTTCTCATGACCGATCGGGGTGCAGTTGACCAGCCCGTCGCACTCGCCGGCCAGCGCAGTGAGGGCCTCGGGCGCCACCGCCCGCGCGGCGAACCCGGCCGCCGCGAGCTGGTCCGCCAGGGATTCGGCCTTGGCACGGTCGAGGTCCAGCAGCAGGATCTCCTCGGCGCCGAGCTGGCCCAGTCCGAAGGCCACCGCCTTGCCCACCCCGCCGCTGCCGAGCATCAGCACCCGGCCCGGCGCGCGCTCGCCCAGCGTGGCGCGGTAACCGGCCAGGAAGCCGGTGAAGTCGGTGTTCTCCGCGTGCACCCCGTCGGCACCGAAGATCAGGGTGTTGGCGGCCCCCACCAGCCGCGCGCCCTCACCGGCGCTGTCGGCCAGCGCCAGCGCCTGCTCTTTGTAGGGGTAGGTGACATTGACCCCGCGAAAGCCCTGGGACCGCAGCGCATCCACCTGCGCCGGCACCGAAGGGGGTGGTGCGATCAGCGCATCGAACAGCGTGTAGCTTACCGACACGCCGATCAGCCGGCCGAGACGCCGGTGCAGATCGGGCGCGCTGGAGTGTTGGATCGCCTGGCCGATCAAGCCCAACTGCATGTGAGAGCCCCTATTGCGAAGAGATGATAGACAAAGGGTTATGATAACCCGGCCACCAAGAGGCCGCGGCTTTCAGGCATAATCGGCACCCGGTGGGTGGGCGCCCCGGCGCTGGCCGGCCATCAAGGCGTGCTCGCCCCCCGAGCACCGCCACTCGCAGAACGAACAACAGTACGCTGACACACCCGAGACAATATCCAAAAGGCTTCTCCCATGCTCAAGCACACCCTCACGGCGCTGGCGCTGGCCACTGGACTGACGGCGACCTCGCTGGCCGCGGCGGACTACCCCGAGCACAACATCCAGGGCATCATCCAGTGGGGCGCCGGCGGCGCCACGGACAACGTGGCACGCAGCCTGACCCCGCACGTGGAGGAGGCGCTGGGCACCAAGATCATCCTCAACAACCGTCCCGGCGGCACCGGCGTGATCGGCATGAACGCGGTCATGCACAAACGCCCCGACGGCTACACCGTGCTCTACGGCGCCGAGAACCCGCAGCTCTATCCGATCATGGGCCTGGCCGATTTCACCTACGCCGACATGCAGCCGATCAACGTCATCGCCCAGGGCCTGGTGGTGATCGCCGCTCCCGCCGACAGCCCGTTCGACAGTTTCCAGGACCTGCTCGACTACGCCCATCAGCACCCCGACGAGCTGCGCATGGGCGACACCGGTGCCGGTGGCCTGCCCAGCACCCTGCTGGCGATGATCAACTCGGTCGATAGTCTCAAGGTGCGCAGCGTCACCTTCGGCGGCGACGGCCCCGGCATCACCGCCATGCTCGGCGACCATATCGACTTCATGCCGCTGAGCCTGGCCGCGGCCAAGGAGCAGATCAAGGCCGGCCGGCTCAAGGGTCTGGCGGTGTTCACCCGCGAGCCGGTCGATGGCCTGCCGAACACCCCGCCGATCACCCAGGCGCTGCCCGACATTGCCGCCTACCTGCCGTGGGGCCCGTTCTGGGCCGTGGCGGTGCGCAAGGATACCCCGGAGGCGATCGTCGACACCCTCAGCGACGCCTACGCCAAGGGCGTGGCCAACGAGCAGTTCCAGCGCTTTCTGTCCGACAACAGCGCCAAGTCGCTCAACCTGCAGGGCGCGGAGGCCGAGCAGTTCCTGAAGCGCTGGCAATCGGTGACCGCCTGGGCCCTGGAAAAAGCCGGCTCGGCCAAGGTCTCGCCGGAAAGCGTGGGGATCCCCAAGCCCTGAGGCATGCGGGCCCGAACGTGCCTGATCCTGACGACGTCTGATCCTGAAAGCGCCCGGGCCTGAAAACGCCCTTGCCTGAAAACGATAGACGCGCGCCGCCCCGCCGCACATGAGCGCGGAGCGGCGCGCCATTCCGCCCACCCTCGACGGCGCCGAACGCCGCCGACCTGGAGTGTCGCATGTCACACCCCCCGCCACTGAAGGCCGGCGAGCGCGCCTTCAATCTGCTGCTGCTGCTGTTCAGCGTCGGCGTGTTCTACGAGGCCTATCGCATCTCCGGCTTCGATCTGCCCAACTCGGCGGGCGCCTTTCCGCTGCTGCTGGGGGCGATCATGATCGTCACCATGGTCTCGATCCTGCTAGGCCAGCGCCACCATCCCCGCCCCGCGGCCGGCGGTGTCCTCGGCGAGTGGCGCCAGTTCCTCGCCACCCACTTCCCGCTACCGGTGGTGCTCTTCTCGCTGCTCGCCGTGGGCTATCTGCTGGCCCTGCCGGCACTCGGTTTCATCGCTGCCACGGCACTGTTCCTGCTCGTGGCCCAGCTCTGTCTGCGGCGCGGCCACTGGCTCAGCGCCGTGCTCGTCACCGTGCTGATCACCGCGGTGATCTATGCGCTGTTCACACTGCTGTTCCAGGTCTATCTCCCCTGAACCGCCAGCGTTTCGCCAACGAGGTTTTCCATGGGTGATACCCTCTCTTTCTTCCTGATGTCCTGGCTCGATCCCTCGCTGCTGATCCTGACCGCGGTGGGCACCCTGGCCGGGATCTATGTCGGCGCCATTCCCGGTCTCTCGGTCACCATGGCGACGTCGATTCTGATCTCCTTCACCTTCTCTTGGGACGTCAACGACGCCTTGGCGCTGATCGTCGGCATCTATACCGGCGGCGTCTACGGCGGCTCGCGGACCGCGATCCTGCTCAACATTCCCGGCGCCCCCTCGTCGGTGGCCACCGCCTTCGACGGCTATCCGCTGGCCCAGCAGGGCGAGGCCGGCCGCGCCATCGGCCTGAGCACGGTGATGTCGGTGATCGGTGGCCTGCTCGGCACCCTGGTGCTGGCCAGCGTGTCGCCCTTCCTCGCCGACATGGCCCTCGAGTTCGCCCCGCGCGACTACTTCCTGATCGCCGCGCTGGGCCTGCTGCTGGTCGGCAGCCTGGCCGCCGAATCGCTCTCCCGCGGGATCTTCGCCGCCGCCCTGGGCGCGGTGATCGGTCTGGTCGGGCTCGATCCGGTGACCGCCGACCCGCGCTTCACCCTGGGCAGCATGCAGCTGATGGGCGGCATCCACTACGTGGTGGTGATGATCGGCATGTTCGGGGTCGCCGAGGCGTTCTTCCAGCTGCACCAGCTCGATACCCAGCCGGTGCGCCAGAAGGTGGACAAGATCCTGCCGTCGCTGAGTCTGGTGCTGAAGTTTCTGCCGCTGTCGATCCGCACCTCGCTGATCGGGGTGATCGTCGGCGCCCTGCCCGGTACCGGCGGCGACATCGCCTCGCTGTTCGCCTACGACCATGCCAAGCGCACGGTGAAGAAGCCGAGCAAACCGTTCGGCGAAGGTGCCTACGAAGGTCTGGTGGCCCCGGAGACCGCCAACAATGCCGCCGTGGGCGGGGCCTACGTGCCGATGCTGACGCTGGGCATGCCGGGCGATGCGGTGACCGCGATCATCATCGGTGCGCTGACCATCCACGGCCTCAACCCCGGCCCGATGCTGATGATCGAGACGCCCTACATCTTCTGGTTCACCGTAGGCAATCTGGTGCTGGCCAACCTGTTCCTGCTGCTGTTCGGGCTCACCGGCATCAAGCTTTTCGCCAAGGTGGTGGAGCTGCCCAAGGCGATCCTGATTCCGCTGATCCTGGTGCTCTGCGTGGTCGGCACCTACTCGCTCAACGGCAGCATGACCGAAGTCTACTGGATGCTCGGCTTCGGCCTGCTGGGCTACTTCATGAAGGTGTTCCGCTTCCAGATGGGGCCGGTGATCCTGGGCGTGATTCTGGGCCCGCTGATGGACAAGTCCTACCGCCAGGCGATGGCCTCGGTGGGCAACGACAGCGCCGCCTTCGTCAGCGAGCTGTTCACCCATCCGCTGTCGCTGGTGCTGACCCTGGCGGTGCTCTTTCTGCTGCTCGGCCACTCGCCGCTCAAGCGTCTGTTGCGCCGGGAGAAGGCCGCCTGACGACGCGCGCTGCGTCAGCGTCGGCGGCGGCCGAGGGGTTTACGCCTCCAACGTGAAGTGGCCGACGACCTGATTGAGCGACAGGGAGCGCTGTTTCAGGTCGTGGGCAGAGTGGGCGGTCTGTTGGACCATGGAGGCGTTGTCCTGGGTGGCCTGGTCGAGCTGAGCAATGGCGACGTTGATCTGCTCGATGCCCCGCGTCTGTTCATGGGTGGCGGCAGTGATCTCGGCAAACAGGTCATTCACCCGCTGAATGCTCCGATCGATATCCTGCATGCGCTGTTTGGCGGCATCCACCAACGCAGCCCCGTTGCTCACCTGGGCGTTCGACGCCTCGATCAGCCCCTTGATCTCGTTTGCGGCGGTGGCCGAACGGTTGGCGAGCTGGCGCACCTCTCCCGCCACCACCGCGAAACCGCGTCCATGCTCGCCTGCTCGGGCGGCTTCGACGGAGGCGTTGAGCGCGAGAATATTGGTCTGGAACGCAATGCTATCGATCAGCGTGACGATATCGCTGATCTTGTCCGCTTCCGCACTGATCGCCTGCATGGAGACCACCGCATCACCAATGGTCTTCTGGCCTGATTGGGAGGTGTCGCTGGCACTGCTCACCAGCACCTTGGCCTGCTCGACGCTATCGGCGGTCTGGCGCACCGTGGCCGTCACCTCCTCCATGCTGGAAGACGTCTGCTGCAGCGCAGCGGCCTGCTCTTCGGTACGCGACGAGAGCTCCTGATTGCTGGCGGCGATGTCGCCGGCGCTATGGTCGACCGCCGAGCTGGTGGCATGGATCTCCTGCATGGCCTCGTGCAGCTTGTCGCGCATCTGGCGAATGTCACACAGCAGGCTGTTCTGATCGTTAGGGCGCAGTGTGATGGGCGCGGTCAGATCCCCCCTGGCAATGCGTTTTACCAGCCCCGCCGCGTACTGGGGTTCTCCGCCCAGCCGGCGCAGAATGAGCGAGATCATGCCCCAGAGTGCCAGGGTCGCCAGGGCACCCGCGACAATGCCCACCAGAACGCTCTTTAGAATCTGGTGCATGATGGCGCCGTTCACGTCGCCGACGAAAACCCCGCTCGCCACGTAGGCATCCCACGCGGGGAAGGCGGCGGCATAGGCGCGCACTTTCGGCTTGGTATCGCCGTCGCGGGCGAAATTGGAGTAGTACTCGGTAAAGCCGCTACCCGATGGCCGGGTGTTGTCCAGTATGGCTTGAAAGATCGGCGTGCCATCCGGGTCTCTGACCCGGGAGAGATCCTCGCCCACCTGGCGCTTGGGGTGAGCCAGCATGTGCAGGTCGCCGCTGAAGGCGAACAGATAGTTATTCTTGCCGAAGCGCACATCGCGTAGCGTGTCGAAGGCTTGCCGCTTCGCTTCCTGCATGGAGAGCTGGCCCTGTTCGGCGAGCTGGTGGTAGTGCGCCAGCGTGGAGACCCCGATATCCACGGCGGTGATCATGCGCTTTTCGCGTTCGGCATAAAGCTGAGCGCGGCTCTGAAGCGCATTGATGCCGATCATGACGGCCAGAATCAGCCACAGAATGGCCACCCCCAGCAGCCGTTGGCGGCGCAGCGACAGGGCAGAGAGCCAAGTTCGCGTAGCGGTGCGTGAATCCGATGGCCCTGGACGGGCATCAATGCCGGTCGACGGAATGACGGAAATACTCATTGTCGGTAGCCTCTCTTATCAGTTCAGTATGTTCCCTTGCGGTGCCGCTGCCTGGGCAGCATGGCACGGGACTAATACTAAAGTATGACTCGAGACACTACCTGCGGCTCGACAACCCTCCGCGCGGGCCTCTGCCGCGCGGGAGAATGCTGCCGGTGCACGCATCACGTCGGCGACCGCGGCGCTCACTCACGCCAGATGGGATTGCTCCAGGCGCGACGCCCGGCGGCGTCGATCAGCGTCACGCGGATCCAGTCTCGCCGGGCAAAGCGCGCCAGCGGTAGGCGGGTCCGGGTCATCGAGTGGCCGTGAATCGCGCTGGCCGCCGTGCCCGAAGCCTGGACGATGACCGTGCACACCGCCGAGGAAGCGATCTCGACCGCCTCGTCATCGACGACGATGTCCTCGAAGCGTGGGCCCTGAGTCGCGTAGAAGTCACCGCGCTTGAGCGCTTCCAGCAGCCGTTCCGGGGTATTCGCCTCGGCCTTCACCTCCACCCAGCCACCGAAGTGATCCGGCTCGGTGAAGTGTGCATCGTCGGTGGCGATCAGACTGAGCCGCCGCCCTTCGGTCAACAGCAGGTCGGCGATCGCCATGCCGTCGCCGCGATCGCACCCCATGGCACAGCCATGGTTGTAGATCTCCACCGCATGCGCCGCCTCGATGGTGCGCGCATCGTCCAGCGTCAGCCCCGACCACTGGGGATGCGCGATGGCCACGAAGGCACCGGCCTGACGTGCCCTGGCGGCGAGTTCGGGGCCACTCTCCTGGCAGTCGACCGGCTGAAAGCTCGGCGTGTGGGAGGGCGCGAAATCCAGCGGCAGCCCCACCGCCAGCAGATGCCAGAGTTCGCCATTGCCCATCGCCCCGCTGTGCAGCTCGGCACCCAGCAGCGTGGTGAAGCCCTCGTCACGCATGGCGCGCGTATCCGTGACGGGATAGTCGTACATGCCGATGAAGTGATCGGTCAGGGCGATGAAATCGTACCCCTCGGCGCGATAGCGTCGGCAGACCTCGGCGGCGTCCAGGGCACCATCGGAGAACGTCGAGTGGGTATGCAGGTTGCCGCGATAGAAGCGGCCGGGGCGGGAGAAGGCAGTCGGTCTCATGGGAACTCTCTCTTTGGTCATCGACGCATGGGCACGCAAGGACGCATGGCGTCAGTCATCGAGCAGCAGGACGTCGCCGGCGGAAAAATGCACCGCGATGCGTTCCCCCGGGCGCGGCTCGAGCGTCCCGGCCTGATTGAAGATGTCGCAGGCGATCCGCTGGCCCGCCACCTCGGCCTGGACGCGGATCACCGAGCCCAGAAAGCGACAGTCGAGCACCTCGCCATCGAGGGTGACGTCGTCGGCACCGTGGGGCTGGATGCCCAGCGTTTCCGGACGCAGGGCCAGGGTGATGGTGTCACCCGCCGCGACCGCCGCACGCTGCCCCAGGGCGGGCACGCAGAAGCGCTGACCGGCCATCTCGACGAGCGCCTCGCTCGGGGCCACCACGCGCGCCTCGAAGGTGTTGAGGGTGCCGACGAAATTGGCCACGAAGCGTGTCGCCGGGCGGTTGTAGATCTGCGCCGGCGAGCCGATCTGGTCGGCGCGCCCCTGATGCATCACCACCACGCGATCGGAGATCGACAGCGCCTCCTCCTGGTCGTGGGTGACGAAGACCGTGGTGATGCCCAGCTCACGCTGGATGCGGCGAATGTCGTCGCGCAGCGCCACGCGGATACGGGCATCCAGCGCCGACAGCGGCTCGTCCAGCAGCAGCACCCGGGGGCGCGGTGCGAGCGCGCGGGCCAGGGCGACACGCTGCTGCTGGCCGCCCGACATCTGATACGCATAGCGCCCCGCCAGCGGTTCGAGATCGATCAGCGCCAGCATCTCGCGCACCCGGACATCGATCTCGCGCTTGGCCATGCCGGCGATCTTCAGCCCGAAGGCGACGTTGTCGTAGACGCTCATGTTGGGAAACAGCGCATAGCTCTGGAAGACCATGCCGATATGCCGGCGATTGGCCGGCAGCCGGGTCACCTCCTCGTCACCGATACGGATCACACCGGCGGAGGGCGTCTCGAAACCGGCGATCATGCGCAGGACCGTGGTCTTGCCGCAGCCGGAGGGGCCGAGGAAGGCGATGAACTCCCCCTGCTCCACCTCGAGATCGAACCCGGCGACGGCGGTATGCTCGCCAAAGCGCTTGCCCAGGGCCTGCAATTGCAAAAAACTCATGAGACTTCCCGTTCCTTCTTGGTCGCGCGCCCTGCCCACAGCCGCGGCAGCACACGCTGCCCCGGCTTGCGCAGCGCAAAGAACTGCATCAGTGCCATGCACACCCAGGTGATGACGAAGGCCAGGATCGCCAGCGCCGCCGGCTGGTAGGCGTAGTCCTGCCCCATCTGCACCAGATAGGGGCCGAAGGCGGGGCGACTCAACAGACTCGCCATGACGAACTCGCCCAGCGAGATCGACAGCGTCAGGAAAGCGCCGGCCACGATCGCCGAACGCACGTTGGGAAAGATCACGCTGACGACGATACGCCAGCGCGAGGCGCCGAGACTCTCCGCCGCCTCGGTCAGGGTGACGATATCGATGGCCGCCATCCCGGTATCGACGGCACGGAACATATAGGGCAGCGCGAGCACCACATAGCCGATCACCAGCAGCAGATCGAGGCGCCCATCGCTGGTGGTCAGCGGCAGCAGCGAGCCATCGCCGTAAAGACGCATATAGCCGAACACCACCACGATCGGCGGAATGATCAGCGGCAGCAGGCTGGCGAACTCGACCACACCACGCGCCCGGGGCAGTTTCAGCCGCACCCAGTAGACCGTTGGCACCACCAGCAGCGTCCCCGCCAGAATGGCCAGCAGCGAAGCCACCGCCGAATAGGAGAGGCTATCGAGGAAGCGATCGCTGCCGAACAGCCAGTGATAGGCGGCGAAGCTGAGCTCGCCGCGCTGCATGCCCAGCGAGAACTGGAAGGTGGCATACAGCGGCAGCAGGAAGTAGCCCGCCGCCAGCAGCACGATGCTCCACGACAGCAGCGGCCAGCGTGTCACGGGCGCCCCCTTGCCGAGCCTCATCGCTGCCACCGCTCGGCGCGGGCGCGCAGCACGAAGTAGAGCAGATTGGTCACCACCATGATCGCCACCATCCCCAGTGCCAGTGCGAAACCGAGATTGGGGTTGTAGAGCACGTTGCCGCGGATCTGCTGGAACAGCAGGATCGGCACCACCGGGAAGTTGGCACCGGTCAACGCCACCACCGTCGCCAGGGTCCCGAAGGCGTTGGCGAACAGCAGCATGAAACAGCTCAGCACCGACGGCGTCAGCACCGGCAGCGCGACCCGGCGCCAATACTGGGCGCCGCTGGCGCCGAGACTCTCGGCCGCTTCCTGCCACTCGCGCTTGAGCCCATGCATCGCCGGAGTGATGATCAGCAGCATCAATGGCAGCTGAAAATAGAGATAGGTCAGCGCCAGCCCCCAGAAGGAGAACAGGCTGAAGCCGCTGGCGTAGAGGTTGATCCCGAACAGATCGCGCAGCAGTACGGTGACCAGTCCCAGCCGACCAAGTGTGGCAATGAACGCGAATGCCAGCGGCACGCCGGCGAAGTTGGAGGCCACGCCGGAGAAGGTGGTGAAGGCGTGCCGCAGCCAGGAGGGCAGGCCGCCATGCACCAGCGCATAGCAGACCAGCAGCCCTCCGAGCGCACCCAGCCCGGCGGAGACCAGGCTGAGGCGAATCGACAGCGAGTAGGCGCTGGCGATCGTCGGCGACGCCAGCGCGCGCAAGTTATCGAAGGTGAACTGCCCCTGCGGGGTCTGAAAAGCCCCCTGCACCAGATAGAGCACCGGCAGCACCAGAAACAGCAGCACGAACAGCGCGAACGGCAGCAGGCCCAGCCAGCGCCACAGCGGCGAACCCATCAGGTTCGCCCCCTCTGCCCGCACCCGGAGAAGGCGGTGCGCCATTACTGGACTCCCATCTCCCGCGCCCAGTTATCGGCCACGGCCGTCTTGGCTTCGGACTGCGCCTTCAGGGTGGGGAAGATCGCCTTGCGATAGTTCTCCGCCGGCGGCAGGCGATCGAGCAGCGCCTGCGGCACGACATCGCGCTCGACCATATCGTTGAAGCGAATCGGGTGGCAGTACCCCTTGAGCCAGCCGAGCTGACCCTCATCGGAGTAGAGATACTCCATCCACAGCTTGGCCGCGTTGGGGTGCGGCGCATAGGCGGAGATGCCCTGTACGTAGACCCCCGCCACCACCGCATCGCTGGGCACGACGACATCGATCGGCGGGTTGCCGTCGAGCTTGTCGCGCATCGCCAGCAGGTTGTAATCCCAATCGAAGTAGATCGGCGTGGTGCCCTGGGCGATGTTCTGCGCCGTGCCATTGACCGGCACCAGAATGCCCTTGTCCTTGAGCTGCTTGAAATAGGCGATACCGGCATTGAGCGCATCGGCGCCCGCCTTGCCACCGTTGGCGATCCCGGCGGCGTAGACGGTCATCATGACGCTGTTGCCGGTGCGCGGATCGCCGGCCAGGGCCACGCCGTTGGTGTACTCGCTGGCGTTCAGATCGGCGAAGCTCTGCGGCGACTCGGGGTAGATGTCACGATTCACACCCATGGCGAGCACGCCGTAGTAGTCACCGTACCAGTAGCCCTCGGCATCCTTGGCGTCATCGGGGATCGAGTCCCAGGTCGAGACCTTGTAGGGCTGCAGCAGGCCATCCTGCTTGGCCACCGGCCCGAAAGAGAGGCCCACGTCGATCACGTCCGGCGCCTGGGGGCCGGTATTGCCCTTGTTGGCCTTGATCGCCTGCAACTCGTCGCCCGATCCGGCGTTGGGGTTGAGCTCATTGACCTTGATGCCGTACTTCTTCTCGAAGCCGGCAATGACCTCGCCATAGCCGCACCAGCTATGCGGCAGGGCGATGGTGGTCAGCATGCCCTCCTGCTTGGCAGCGTCGATCAGCTGCTGCGAGGGTGCCGCCTGGGCGGCACTGGAGACCATGGCAGTCAACAGCAGTGACCCTGCCAGGCAGGAAAGCGGGTTGGGACGGCGGCGAGGCAAGGCATTCATCGGCAGGCTCCAGGCGGGTCGGGGAAGTCGCGGCAGCCGGTCAGGCATGCTTTGACAGGCCAAGAATCCTGCTCCGTCACCATGACAGCACCGTGACCGGCACATGACGGCAGCATGACCAGCATACGGCGCCGGCCAATAGCCTCCCTGGGCTCCGGCGCGATCTGAACGGATGTTCGCCAAGCGAACCTTGCGTAAGATGGGGGTACCGACACCGCCTCGCGAATGGAAGGAAGAGATCAGCATGGATGCCGACGAGACGCTCACCCCCGAGGATCGCGACTTCGTGACCGCCCTGGCCAGCGGGCTCGAGGTGATTCTGGCCTTCGACCAGCGCACACCGCGCATGACGCTGAGCGAGGTCGCCACCAAGACCGGCATGAACCGCGCCCGCGCGCGGCGCTTTCTGCTCACGCTGCATGCGCTGGGTTACGTGCGCAAGCAGCAGCGCACCTTCGAGCTGGCGCCCAAGGCACTGCAGCTGGGCTACGCCTTTCTCTCCTCCAACGGCTATCGCACGGTGATCCAGCAGCATCTGGAGGCGATCACCGAGGCTACCGGCGAGTCGTCGTCGATGGGCGTGCTAGACGGCGACGACGTGACCTACGTGGCGCGCTCGGCGGCGCCACACCGGCTGATGTCGATCTCACTGGCGATCGGCACGCGGCTGCCGGCGGCCTACACCTCGATGGGCCGGGTGCTGCTGGCCCAGCTGCCGGCGGCGGAGCACGACGCCTTCCTGGCACGGGTCAACCTCCAGCGCCATACCGAGCACAGCCTGACCGACAAGGCCGCGCTGCGCGACTGCCTGGCCCGGGTCCGCGAGCAGGGCTACTGCGTGGTCGACCAGGAGCTGGACTCCGGCCTGCGCTCACTGGCGATCCCCGCCTTCGGCGCCCACGGCGAGCTGATCGGCGCACTCAACGTCAGCACCAATGCGGCACGCGTCGAGCTCGCCACCCTCACCGAGACCTTCCTGCCGCTGCTGCGCGAGAAGGCGGCGCAGATCGCGACCCAGGTCAACTGACCCCGGCGCCGATCGCACTTGCCCCGAACGTCGCCGAGGATCATGCTATTCGACCTAAGTCTAAAACCTGATCCTCTCCACCTCTTCGAGTCCCCGCCTTGAGTCACATCTTCGGCGCCATCGTGCCCATCTTCATTCTGCTCGCGATCGGCTATCTGGCCGTGCTCAAGCGGGTCGTGGACAAGGCACACATCCAGGGCATGGGCCGCTACGTGATCAATATCGCGCTGCCCGCGCTGGTGATCCAGGCACTGCTGCAGCGCCCGCTGGGCGAGGTCTTCAACGTCCCCTACCTGCTCGTCTACGGGCTCGGCTCGGGGCTCGCCTTCGCCCTCACCTTCGCCCTGGTGACACTGCGAGGCAACGCGCCGCTGGCGCGCCGGGCGATGTACGCACTTGGCACCTCGGCCTCCAACAGCGGTTTCATCGGCTACCCGGTGGCGGTGCTGGTGGTCGGTCCCAGCGCGGGCATCGCCCTGGCGCTGAACATGCTGATCGAGAACCTGCTGGTGATCCCCACCGCGCTGGTGCTGGCGGAGCTGGCAAGCCCGGCCCGGGGAAGCCTGTGGGCGACCATCCGCCCGGTGGCGCTGCGCATCCTGCGCCATCCGCTGATCCTCGCCATCGCCGCCGGCAGCCTGCTCGCGGGGCTCGATCTGCACCCGCCGGCGCCGCTGGCGCGGGTGCTGGAGATGCTCGCGGCGTCATCATCGCCGGTGGCGCTGTTCGTGATCGGCGGCACCCTGTGCGGACTGCGAGTGCGCGGCATGGTCAAGCGGGTGACCCGCATCGCCCTGGCCAAGCTGACCCTGCATCCGCTGTGCGTGGCGCTGATGGTGATGCTGATACCGGGCCTCGACCCGGTGCTGGCCACCGCCGCGATCGTCTTCGCCTGCGCACCGATGCTGTCGATGTACCCGCTGCTGGGGCAACGTTACGGTTTCGCCGAGATGGGCACCGCGGCGATGGTGATGGCCACGCTGCTCTCGGCCCTGACGCTGGCGGTGGGGATCTGGCTGTCAAACCAGTGGCTGCTCGGCACCGGCTGACAAGTACGGCGCTCCACGGTTTGAGACGTGCCGCCCTCAGCCGGCTGCCTGCAACGCCCGTTCGAGCCGCTCCCAGCCGGCCAGCGCGGTCATTCCGGTGGGCATCACGCCGAGCACATCGCTGAACACCTCCAGCGAGATCGGCCCGGCATAGCCGGTGCGCGCCAGCGCCGCGATGAAACGCTCGACCTCGAGCTCTCCCTCCCCCGGGAAGGCGCGCCGATGGCGGCTGACGGTCTGCAGATCTTCACGCAGCGGTGCCGGCGCGTCGGCCAGCTGCACCAGCCCGATCCGTGCCGCCGGCAGCGCAGCCAGGGTCTCCAGCTCCAGCCCCAGGGCCAGCACGTGGTAGCTGTCGAGCACCAGCGACAGCGCCGGATGGTCTGCCAGCGTCACCACCTCCCACGCCTGGCGGTAATCGTTGACGTGCCGGCCCCAGCACAGCGCTTCATAGGCGATGGTCATGCCGCGCGTGGCAGCCCGTTCGGCCAGCTCGCCCAGGCTGTCGGCCGCTGCCGTCAGCTCGGGGCGCGCCTCGGTCAGGGTGGTACTGGTCGCCAGCAGCTGGGTGCCGCCCAGGTCGGCGAGGGTGTCGAAGTGGCGTGCGGCGCGGTCGAGCATGCGCCGGTGGGCCTCTCCGGTGAGCCCTTCGGCGTCGCGGAACGGCTGCAGGGCGACCACCGCGAGCCCGAGATCGCGGCAGTGTTCGCCGATGCGCCGCGCGCTGTGCGTATCGCGCTGCAGATCGTCGACAAAGATCTCGACGCCGCCGAAACCGGCCCGGGCGATCGCCTCCAGCCGGCTCATCAGCTCGCCGCTCAGGCACAGCGTGGCCATGGCGCGCATGTCTCCTCCTTCCATGACGGGCATTTCCGATATCGCGGATGGCGCCCCGCAGCGGAACCGCCGGCGCCCAGGCTATCAGCGTAGCCGCTAGCGCGGCCGAGGGCGCAAAGGTGGGCGCGGTCCGGCCCCAGCGGGCTGATATACTGCCCGTCGCCTCGTGTCCGTACAGCCCAGGAGCCCTGCATGTCCTCAGCCCATCCGCCGCTGGCGTGGCGTCACACCGTCGCCGCGCTCGCCGTGCTCACGGTCTTTGCCCTCCTGCTGGGCGCGGGGCTGGCGCCGCTGACCCGGGCGGCCATGGTGGTGGGCTTGGGGATCGGCCTGTGGGCCACCGGCTGGCTGCCGCAGTGGCTCACCGCCCTGGTGTTCTTCACCCTGTGCATGGCCGCCAAGGTGGCCCCCGCGGCGGTGACCTTCTCGGGTTTCGAGTCGGCGGCGACCTGGCTGGTGTTCTCGGGCATGGTGATCGGCGCGGCGATCAATCACACCGGGCTGGGCGAGCGTGCGGCGGTGCGGATCGGCCCCTATCTGGCCTCGGGCTATCCGCAGGCGGTGTTCGGGATCGGTCTCGCCGCACTGCTGGCGTCGTTCGTGATGCCCTCCTCCATGGGTCGCATCCTGCTGCTGACGCCGATCATGCTGACGCTGGTCGAGCGCCTGGGCTACGCCCCCGGCGACCCGGCACGCAGCGGCTTTCTGCTCAGCGGTATCATGTCGAGCTTCCTCCCCGCCTTCGCCATCCTCCCGGCCAACGTACCCAACAACGTGCTGATGGGCACCAGCGAGGCGGTACTCGGCTTCTCGCCCAGCTACGGCCACTACTTCCTGCTCCACTTCCCGGTGCTGGGCCTGCTCAAGTGGCTGCTGATGCTGGGCCTGATCCTGCGCCTGTTCCCTGCTGCGCCGGGGCCGCATCAGACGTCGGCGGTGGCACCGACGCTGCCCGAGGGGCGTCCCAACCTGATCATGGTGGCGCTGCTGGCATTCGCCGTGGTGATGTGGATGACCGATGCCTGGCACAGCATCTCGCCGGCCTGGATCGGCATGCTGGTGGCCTTGGTGTGCCTCTACCCCGGCAGTGGCCTGCTGCCGCCCAAGCCGCTGGCGCAGATGAACCTGGAGCCGTTTCTGTATGTCGCCGGGATCGTCAGCCTCGGCGCCCTGGCCCATGCCAGCGGCGTCGGCGCAGCACTCGCCGGACATCTGCTGGGGGTGCTGCCGCTGGCCCCCGGCGCGGATGCCGGCAACTTCGGCTGGCTCGCCGGCCTCGCCACCCTGCTGGGGATGCTGGCGACGCTGCCGGGCATCCCTGCGGTGATGACCCCGCTGACACCGCAGCTGGCCGAGGTCACCGGCTGGTCGCCACAGGCGGCGGTGATGATCCAGGTGCTCGGCTTCTCGACCATCGTGCTGCCCTATCAATCGCCACCGCTGATCGTCGGCCTGCTCGCCGCCCGGGTGGATCTGCGCAACGCCATCCGGGTCACCCTGCCGCTGGCACTGATCACCATCGTGCTGCTGTGGCCGCTGGACTATCTTTGGTGGCGCTGGCTGGGCGCGTTCTGAGCCCTGGTAGACAGCGGCTGCATCCAGGCGTCGACAGCCTGCGTATGCGCTTGTGAGGCTCGGCGAACGGCGTCGGCCAGTGCACCACAGGGGCACGGAGACAGGGCCCGCCAGCGCGAGCCATGCGCCAGAACAGGGAGTACCCGCGATGTTGATCAAGATCCCCCAACCCGGCGACCTGCGCGAGTCGGACGTCACCCCCGAGTCGGTCTACCTGTCACGGCGGCGGTTCCTCGGCGGCCTGGCCGGCGTCGGCGCGGGCCTGGCGCTCTCCGGACGCGCGCAGGCGGCCGCCGCGGACTACACCGACGTACCCGCCGGCCATCCGCCCGCGTGGCTCGCCGGGGAGATCGAGCGTGCCCAGTGGGATGCGGTGGTACCGCAGGACCCCGAACTGGACAAGTTGACCCCCTACCAGGACGCCTCGACCTACAACAACTTCTACGAGTTCGGCACCGGCAAGGGCGATCCGTCGAAGCGCGCCGACTCGCTCACCACCCAGCCATGGAGCGTGGTGATCGATGGCGAGGTCGACAACGGCGGGCGCGTGGCGCTGGAGGATCTGATCACCCCGTCACGGCTCGAAGAGCGCATCTATCGCCTGCGCTGCGTCGAGGCGTGGTCGATGGTGATCCCGTGGCTGGGGATTCCGCTGGGCGACGTGATCGCACGTGCCAAGCCCACCGCCAAGGCCAAGTACGTGCGTTTCGAGACCCTGGTGCGGCCCCAGGAGATGCCGGGGCAGGACTCCGCCTTCGCGCTGATCGACTGGCCCTACACCGAAGGGCTGCGCCTGGACGAGGCGATGCACCCGCTGACGCTGCTCGGCGTGGGCATGTACGGCCGCGAGCTGCCCAACCAGAACGGCGCCCCGCTGCGCCTGGTGGTGCCCTGGAAGTACGGTTTCAAGAGCATCAAGTCGATCGTGCGCATCTCGCTGGTGAGCGAGCAGCCGGTCAACTCGTGGCAGGCGATCGCCCCCGACGAGTATGGCTTCTATGCCAACGTCAATCCCCAGGTCGACCATCCGCGCTGGAGCCAGGCCACCGAGCGGCGCCTGCCCAATAGCCTGTTCAACCCGCACATCATCGATACCCGGATGTTCAACGGCTACGCCGACCAGGTGGCGAGCCTGTATACCGGCATGGACCTGAGGAAGCAGTTCTGATGGCCACCCCGCGCTCTACGCTGACGCTGTGGCGCGTCGCGGTCTTCTGCATCGCCCTGGCCCCCCTGCTCTACTGGAGCTATCAGGTCGCGCTCAACGCCGCCGGCCCCGAGCCCGGGCGCTACCTGCTGCTCAATATCGGCCAGGGCACGCTGTGGATGCTGTTCGCCACCCTGAGCCTGACCCCGCTCGGCAAGCTCACCCGCTGGAAAGGCTTCGCCCTGATCCGGCGCCAGATGGGGCTGTGGACCCTGGCCTACGCGGTGGCCCACCTGCTCTGCTATGCGCTGTTCATACTCGGCCTCGACCTGAGCCGGCTGGGCAGCGAGATCGTCCGCCGCCCCTATATCATCGTCGGCATGCTGGCGCTGCTTGGCCTGGTGGCGATGGGAGTGACCTCAAATCGCGCCTCGATGCGCCGCCTGGGCAAGCGCTGGAAGACGCTGCACAAGCTGGTCTACCTGGTGCTGGCGCTGGGCCTGCTGCACTTTTTCTGGGTGGTGCGCGCCGATCTCGGCGAGTGGAGCCTGTACGCCGCGATCGGCGCCGGTCTGATGCTGTTGCGGCTGCCGCCGGTGGCGCGCCAGCTGCCCAGGCTGCGCCAGCAGGTCAAGCGCGAGCGGCGCCAGCCTGGCTGAGCCCCCGACCGCCGGCACGGCATTGCCCGGCGGCCGCGCTTGAGGCACGCTGCGGCCTGGCCGCTCGTCAGATCCCCGGACACCCCATGCCCAGCGTCGATATCACGCTCGATCTCAGCCTCGACCAGTGCCGAAGCTACTACGCCGGCGCGGTGGAGAGCATTCAGACCTACACCCTCGATGGGCGGCGGGTGCGCTTTCCCGCCCGCGCCCTGCACCGCCTGGTGAGCCATGACGGCGTACACGGCCGCTTTCGGCTGTATTTCGATGGGGGTGGGCGTTTCACCGCCATCGTGCCGCTCTAGCACTGGCGGGCGTCGGTCTCCGAATGAAGAGCACAAAAAAGCCGGCTTGCCCTGGGGCAAGCCGGCTGGTTCGCGTTCGACCGCTACGCTGGTGCGTGGTCTAGCCCACCCATACCCGCGCGTTGCGGAACAGCCGCATCCAGGCGCCATCCCGGGTCCACTCGGCCGGCCGCCAGGAGTTGGTGACCGCGCGGGCGACCCGCTCCGGATGGGGCATCATGATGGTGACGCGTCCATCCGGCGTGGTCAGCCCGGTCACCCCGGAGGGCGAGCCGTTGGGGTTGGCCGGGTAGCGCGTGGTCACCTGGCCGTCGTTGTCGACATAGCGCAGCGCGATCTGGCCGCTGCCCTGCATTCCGCGCAAATGGCTGCTGTCGGCGAACAGCGCACGCCCTTCGCCGTGGGCCACCGCCACCGGCAGGGTCGAACCGGCCATGCCGGCGAACAGGATCGAGGGGGTCTGTTCGACCTTGACCATCGACACCCGCGCTTCGAACTGCTCGGAGTGGTTGCGCACGAAACGCGGCCAGCGCTCGGCCCCGGGGATCAGCTCCTTGAGCTGCGAGAACATCTGGCAGCCGTTGCACACGCCCAGCCCGAAGGTGTCCTCGCGGGCGAAGAAGGCAGCGAACTGGTCGCGGGCCCGCGGATTGTAGAGCGCCGACTTGGCCCAGCCGCCGCCGGCGCCGAGCACGTCGCCGTAGGAGAAACCGCCGCAGCCGACCAGCCCTTTCATCTCGTCCAGGGTGATGCGCCCGGCGAGGATGTCGCTCATGTGCACGTCGACCGCCTCGAAACCGGCACGATCGAAGGCCGCCGCCATCTCGACATGGCCGTTGACCCCCTGCTCGCGCAGGATGGCGACCCGCGGCCGCACGCCCTGGTTGATGAAGGGCGCGGCGACATCGTCGTCGACGTCGAAGGTGGGGCTGGCGGAAAGCCCCGGATCGCGCAGGTTGAGCAGGCCATCGAACTCGCTCTTGGCGCTCTCCGGATTGTCGCGCAGCGCCTGCAGACGGTAGCTGGTCTCCGACCAGGTGCGCTGGGCCATGGCTCGGGTGGTCTCGAGCAGCGGCTCCTCGAACAGCGTGACGCGCACCTGATCATCGTAGCGCGGGCGCGCGATCACGCCACAGGTGTCGATCCCGGCGGCGGCGAACTGTGCCAGCACGAACTCGGTCTCGTGGCGATTGACCTGGATCACCGCGCCCAGCTCCTCGGCGAACAGCGCATCCACCGCGCCCACCGCATCGTCGGTCAGCCAGTCGAGCTTGATCTCCAGCCCGCCGTGACCGGCGAAGGCCATCTCCAGCAGGGTCACGATCAGCCCGCCGTCGCTGCGGTCATGGTAGGCCAGCAGCTTGCCGTCGGCGTTGAGGCCCTGGATGACGTTGAAGAACGCCACCAGATCCTCGGCTTCGTCGAGATCCGGGCAGACATTGCCGACCTGGCCGTAGACCTGGGCCAGCGCCGAGCCGCCGAGGCGGTTCTGGCCGCGACCCAGATCGATCAGGATCAGGTCGCTCTCGTCCTGGTCGAGACGCAGCTGCGGGGTCAGCGTCGCGAGCGCATCGGTGACCGGGGCGAAGCCGGTGATATCCAGCGTCAGCGGCGCGGTGACGCTCTTCTCTTCATCGTCGGATTGCCAGGCGGTGCGCATCGACATCGAGTCCTTGCCCACCGGCACGGCGATGCCGAGCTGAGGGCACAGCTCCATGCCCACGGCGTGCACGGCATCGTAAAGCGCCTGGTTCTCGCCGGCATGGTCGGCCGCGCTCATCCAGTTGGCGGAGAGCTTGACGTCGGAGAGCGCGGCGATCGGTGCCGCCGCCAGGTTGGTGATGGTCTCGGCCACCGCCAGGCGGGCGCTCGCCGCCGGGTCGATCAGCGCCACCGGCGGGCGTTCACCGGTGGCCATCGCCTCACCGGCATGGGTGTCGAAGCTGGCGGTGGTGACCGCGCAGTCGGCCACCGGCACCTGCCACGGCCCGACCATCTGGTCGCGCGCCACCAGGCCAGTGATCGAGCGGTCGCCGATGGTGATCAGAAAGCTCTTCGACGCCACCGTGGGCAGCCGCAGCACCCGGTCCAGCGCCTCGCGCAGGTCGAGATTGTCGAGTCCGAGGCCGGGCAGGTTGAGGGTGTGACGCTCGAAGCTGCGCTGCATCTTGGGCGGCTTGCCGAACAGCACGCTCATCGGCAGATCCACCGGATCGGCCTCGAACTGGTCGTCGCGCACGCTCAGATGGTGCGCCTCGGTGGCCTCGCCGACCACCGCGTAGGGGCAGCGCTCGCGCTGGCAGATGGCATCGAAGCGCTCGAGCTGGTCCGGCGATACCGCCAGCACGTAGCGCTCCTGGGCTTCGTTGCACCAGATCTCCAGCGGGCTCATGCCGGGCTCGGCATTGGGCACCGCGCGCAGATCGAACAGGCCGCCGCGGCCACCATCCTTGACCAGCTCCGGCAGCGCATTGGAGAGCCCGCCGGCGCCGACGTCGTGGATGAAGGCGATGGGATTGGCCTCGTTCAGCGCCCAGCAGCGGTCGATCACCTCCTGGGCGCGGCGCTCGATCTCGGGGTTGCCGCGCTGCACCGAGGCGAAGTCGAGATCCTCGCTGGAGGCACCCGACGCCATAGACGACGCGGCACCGCCGCCGAGGCCGATCAGCATCGCCGGGCCGCCCATCACGATCAGCTTGGCACCGACAGGGATCTCGCCCTTGAGCACATGGGCGTCGCGCACGCTGCCGTAGCCGCCGGCCAGCATCACCGGCTTGTGGTAGCCGCGGCGCTCGATGCCCGCCGCCCCCACGGCGTCGAGCTCGAAGGTACGGAAGAAGCCGTTGAGGTTGGGGCGGCCGAACTCGTTGTTGAACGCCGCACCGCCGATCGGCCCCTCGAGCATGATGTCTAGGGCCGACTGGATACGCTCGGGCTTGCCGTAGTCGAAGGCTTCCCACGGCTGCACGAACTCGGGGATGCGCAGGTTGGAGACGGTGAAGCCGGTCAGCCCCGCCTTGGGCTTGCCACCACGGCCGGTGGCGCCCTCGTCACGGATCTCGCCGCCGGCCCCGGTGGCCGCCCCCGGGTGCGGGGCGATCGCGGTGGGGTGATTGTGGGTCTCCACCTTCATCAGAATGTGGATCGGCTCCTGGGTCGCGGCGTAGACCTGGGTCTCGGGCGCGGGGAAGAAGCGGCCGGCGCGGCTGCCCTCGATGATCGCGGCGTTGTCGCTGTACGCCGAGAGCACCTTGTCGCTCGACTGCTCGAAGGTGTTCTTGATCATCTTGAACAGCGAGTGGCTCTGCGCCTCGCCGTCGATCACCCAGTCGGCGTTGAAGATCTTGTGGCGACAGTGCTCGGAGTTGGCCTGGGCGAACATCATCAGTTCGACGTCGGTCGGGTTGCGTCCGAGCTCGCCGAACGCCGCGACCAGATAGTCGATCTCGTCGTCGGCCAGGGCCAGCCCCAGCTCGCCGTTGGCAGCGGCCAGCGCCGGGCGCCCGCCGCCGAGCACGTCGACCGTGGCCAGCGGCACCGGCGCCTGCTGGGAGAACAGCTTGGCGGCATCGCTGGCATCCTGCAGCACGCTCTCGGTCATGCGGTCGTGCAGACAGGCGATCAGCGCGGCGAAGGCCTCGGCCTGGGGCGCCTGCCGGAAGGTCACGCGGTAGTCGATACCGCGTTCGAGCCGGGCGACCTGAGTCAGACCGCAGTTGCGGGCGATATCGGTGGCCTTGGACGACCACGGCGAGATGGTGCCGATCCGCGGCACCACCAGGAAACGGTGGCCGTGCGCCGCGGCGTCGTTGCCTGCCGTTCCACGCGCCTGCGTGTCGTGGCCAGCCGGCGTGTCGTGACCGTAGTCGAGCAGCCGCTCGAGGGTCTCGCGGGCCGCGGCGTCGAGATCGTCACGATGGTCGACGAAATGGACGTAGTGGGCTTCGAGGGTCTCGACTTCGGGCACTGCGTCGCGCAGGTCGGCGAGCAGCTTGGCGTGACGGAATGCAGATAGCGCGGGAGCGCCTTGCAATTCGAGCATGGCGAGGAAAGCCTCCAGGACGGTCAGGGATCGCGTGGCTGTCTGAGCGCGGATCGATCGGGCGAATCGGGGCAGCACGGCCGAATCAGGGCGCCATGATACTGGAAAGCGGCGCCGCTCGCTAAGCCCGCACCGCGGGCAGCGCCGAAACCGCGCCTACCACCAATCGCACCTTAATTAGCGCCCGCCGGCGCGCCCGCGGAGGAGATGACATCGGCGCCGCGGCCGGCTATGGTGTGGCGTCACGCCGTGACCGATCCCATCGCATGCTCCATCTTTCAAAGCGCCTGCGTGCTGCGTTGACGGTACTGCTGGCCCTGGCCACCCTGCTATGCCCCGCCGAGCTGCTGCCGCGCCTGGGCGACGGACTCGATTCGATCCGTCAGCGCGACTTCCTGCAGGTCGCTACCCGCAATGGCCCGATCACCTTCTATCAGGGTGGCCATGGGCCGACCGGCTTCGAGTACGAGCTGGTGCGGCGCTTCGCGCATTCGCTGGGGGTCAGCCTGGCGGTCAAGAACGACAGCCGCATCATGGATGTGCTCGACGACGTCCGCCGGGGCACGGCCGACCTCGGCGCGGCCGCGCTCACCCTGGATCAGAGCCGCAGCGGGCTGCGCTACAGCCAGCCGATCCTGACCCTGCAGCCGCTGGTGGTCTATCGCCGCGGGCTGCCGCCGGTGCGTACCCTCGATGACCTGCTCAATCTGCGGATCGGTGTGATCGCCGGCTCCGGCAGCGCCGCCGCGCTGCGTGCCCAGCAGCAGAATCTGCCCGGCCTGGGCTGGCGCGAAGCCGACGATCTGGCCATCGCCGATCTGCTGGAGATGGTCGAGCGCGACGATCTCGATGCCGCGGTGATCTATACCCACCAGTTCAAGCTCAACCGGCTGTTCTTCCCCAACGTCGAGCGCGGCTTCGCCCTGGGCAAGCCGCTGACGCTGGTCTGGGCGTTCTCCGCCAGCCAGCCGCTGGCGCTGCAGCAAGCAGCCAACCGCTTCATCGCGGAGCAACGCTCGAGCGGCGATCTCGACGAGCTGATCGGGCGCTACTTCGGCCACGACGACTATCTCGAGTACGTCGGCGCGCGCCTGTTCATTCGCCATGTGCGCAACCGCCTGCCGCGCTTCGTGCCCTACTTCAAGGAAGCCGCCCGGGATACCGGCTTCGACTGGCGTCTGCTCGCCGCACTGGGTTATCAGGAGTCGCACTGGCGGCCGGATGCCACTTCGCCCACCGGCGTGCGCGGCCTGATGATGCTGACCCGACCCACCGCCGACGAGATCGGCATCGACAATCGCCTCGACCCACGCCAGAGCGTCGACGGCGGCGCGCGCTATCTGCTTCACGTGCGCGATCGGCTGGACGCCTCGATCCCCGAACCCGACCGCACCTGGATGGCGCTGGCGGCCTACAATGTGGGGCTTGGCCACCTCTTCGACGCCCGCACCATCGCCGCCCAGCGCGGCGGCGACCCCGACCGCTGGATCGACGTGCGCGAGGCGCTGCCGCTGCTGCAGCAGCGCGAGTGGTATTCGCAAGCCAACCATGGGTATGCTCGGGGCGGGGAGCCGGTGATCTACGTGCGTAACGTGCGCCGCTATTACGAGATATTGAAGTACGTCAATCGCAGCCAGCAGCAGTTCGATCAGTTGGGCCAGCGCACCTTGGACAGCGACACCATGACGCCGCTGGAAATCGTCACGCCCCTGATGTAAGCCGTGGCCGGTGCAGCCACGCACTCTGTGGCTGCACCTCTAGGAGCCCTCTATCACCTATGCGCTTGGTGTCCAGTCTCACACTCTACCTGAGCCTGCCGCTCATCGTCTGGACACTCTGGTCCGGGGAGGACCCCGCTCAGCGCTGGGTGCTGGCGCCACTGCTGGGACTGCTGGCGCTGGGCCAGTGGCTCTCCTGGCAGCGCTGGATCGCGCTCAGCCGCTGGCTGCTGATCCCCACCGCGCTGGTGACCCTCGGTATCCTCGCCAGCGTCATGATCAGCGAAAGCTGGATCGCCACCGCCACCTGGCAGGGCTGGCTCGACCGTCTACCGGGTGACTGGACCCTCTACCAGGTAAGGCCCTCGCCGCTGACGCTGGCCGCGCTGTTCACGCTGATGCTCAACCTGCTGCTGCTCAGTCGGCTAGGCCTGGGGTCGCCGGTGCTGCTGCTGCTCGTCGCCGGCTGCACGGCGCTGGTGAGTGCGCGTTCGCTGCTGCCCGCACCTCCCCATGCGAGCGCGCTTATCGGCGCACCACCGGCGCTGCTGGCGGCACTCTGGCTGCTCTGGGGCAGCCAGCTGGCGCGCCTGGTGGCGCCACTGATGCGCTACTGGCAACGGATCCTGCCGCCGCTGGCGATCGCCGGTACGATCATGCTGGTCGTGCTGTTCGGCTGGCAGCAACAGCGCCAGAACGACAATGACCGGCTGTTCGCCCAGATCGCCAACGACGGTGACCGTATCGCCACCCTGCTCGCCACGGAGACCGAGGCCCACCTCAAGGCGATGCGCCGTTTCGCCAGTTTCTGGGACATGCTCGGGCAGATTCCCACCCGCTCCGAGTGGGAGCGTCAGGCCAAGCGCTACTACGAGGATTTCGGCTACTTCCGCGATATCGCCTTCATCGATCGCGACGGCAAGGTGCTGCGCGTCTATCCGCTGCGCGGCAATCAGTCCCTGCTCGGCATCAACCTCTATCAGAGCCAGGCTAGGGCCAACGCCGTGCTCGACCGGCCGCTGGTCTACGGCATCGAGGGGCAAACCGGGATCATCGATTTCCTGCAGGGGGGGCGCGGCGTGATCAGCTACCTGCCAGTGCGCGATATCGTCGATGGCGAGCTGCTGGGTGCGGTGGGCATGGTGGTCAGCGTCGACAACCTGCTCAAGTCGCTGCTACGCCAGACCCATAGTCGCGACCGCGCGATCATGATACTCGACCACAAGCAGGTCTATTTCCACGGTGGCCCGCTGGCCAACCTCTCGGACTGGCGCTATCAGCGCCCGGTACGGATCGGCGCCGACACCCTCCTGCTCAGCGTGCAGCCCGATCTCGATCTGCTGCTGCGCCAGCGCGACCGGGTACCGGAGATCACGCTGGTCTTCGGCCTGGTGCTCGCCTATCTGGTCTACATGGTGCTCTACGTCTATCGCCGACTGGCCCAGCAGCACCGCCTGGTCAGCCAGACCAACGATTCGCTGCGCCACGAGATCGCCCAGCGCGAGCGACTGCAGGGCGAGATCGAGTGGCTGGCACGCCACGACGAGCTGACCCAGCTACCCAACCGCCGCCAGTTGATGAACTGGCTGGACGAGCACCAACAGGCACTGCCGCTGGCGCTGATGATCTGCGACCTGGATCACTTCAAACGTATCAACGACCATTTCGGCCATTTGACCGGCGACCGCTACCTGGCCACCGTCGCGGCGTGCTGCCGCGATAAGATCGAGGACGCCGGCGGTATCTTCGCACGCTACGGCGGCGAGGAGTTCGTCGCCTGCGTGCCCCGCTGCAATCGCCAGCAGGCACTGCATCTGGCCGAGTCGCTGCGCCTCTCGGTGGCCGAGACCGAGCTGGTACAACCCGACGGCCGGCCGTTGACCCTGAGCATCGGCGTCAGCGTGACGGGCGGCGGCACGCTGCAGCGTGAGCCGCTGTTCCAGGCCGCCGACGAGTCGCTCTATCGGGCCAAGCAGAACGGCCGCAACCGGGTCGAGATCGACGGCCTGGCGCTATGAGTCGGCCGCCCGACGGGCCTGGAAGAAGCCCTTGAGCAGGCGCCGCGACGGCGCGGCCAGCACGCCTCCTCGCACCTCGATACGATGGTTGAACCAGGGCTGCGCGAACAGATTGGCACGGGACTCGGCCATGCCGCCCTTGGGCTCGGCGGCGGCGTAGACCAGACGCGCCAGGCGCGCGTGGATCATCGCCCCGGTGCACATCAGGCAAGGCTCCAGGGTGACGAACAGGGCGCAGCCGTCGAGACGGTAGTTGGCCCGCGTCAGGCTGGCGTCACGCAGCGCCTGGACCTCGGCATGGGCGGTGGGGTCGTGGCTGGCAATGGGCCGATTGTAGCCACGCCCGATCACCTCGCCGGCGGCATCGACCACCACCGCGCCGATCGGCACCTCGCCCGCCGCCAGCGCCAGTTGCGCCTGCTCCAGCGCCCGATGCATGTAGAATTCGTCACTCTGGGTCATGCGCTACCCGCTCGTTGGATCGCCCTTGGCGCGCGCCTGGGCAGGCACGCCGACCATCACTACCTTGATCAATACCGCTGTCACCACTGCACGCAAGGATACGCGAATGAGCCAAGCGTTGGATGATCTCGTCACCCTCCTGGGTCTCGAAGCCCTGGAGGAGAATCTGTTCCGCGGCCAGAGCCAGGATCTCGGCCTGCCTCAGCTGTTCGGTGGCCAGGCACTGGGGCAGTCGGCCGCCGCCGCCACCCGCACCGTGCCCGAGGATCGCTACCTGCACTCGCTGCATGGCTACTTCCTGCGCCGCGGCGATGCCGAGCTGCCGGTGATCTACTCGGTCGACCGCGTGCGTGACGGCGGCAGCTTCACCACCCGCCGCGTCACCGCGATCCAGAAGGGCAAGCCGATCTTCTTCTGCAGTGCTTCCTTCCAGGGGCGCGAGAACGGCATTCACCATCAGACGAGTGCCCCCGAGGTCGAGCATCCCGAGGCGCTGCTGGCCCGCGGCGAGGCGGTGCATCAGCGCTTCCGCAATCACCCAGTGGAGTTCATCACCGTCGAGGAGCGCCACGCCTGCCCACCGTCGCGGATGATCTGGTTCCGTCTCACCGGTGGGGCGTTGCCCGCCGATCCGGCCCTGCACCGCTATCTGCTCGCCTACAGCTCCGATTTCAACCTGCTGCTGACCAGCCTGCTGGCCCACGACGTCACCCTGGGCGACCCGAACCTGCGCATTGCCAGTCTCGATCACGCGCTGTGGATCCATGAGGACCCCAAGCTCGATGACTGGCTGCTCTACGTCATGGATAGTCCCTGGGCCGGCGGCGCGCGCGGCTTCGCCCGCGGCAGCTTCTATGACACCCAGGGTCGCCTGGTCGCCTCCACCGCCCAGGAGGGCATGGTGCGGGTCAGCGAGCACTGAGCCGACGCAAAAAAAGCGCGCGGCCCGGAGGCCGCACGCTTGCATCATTACCCTGGGGGCTTGTCAGGCAGCGCACCGCACGCCGACGGACGTACCTGGATGCCCTGACTGGCCCGGCGAATCGCCGCCGGGCCATCCCTTGGGCTTGCCTCAGGCTGCCTGAGCCTCCTTGAGCGAGGCCATGTCGATGACGAAGCGGTACTTGACGTCACCTTTTTGCATCCGATCCCACGCTTCGTTGATCTGATCGATGTTGATCATCTCGACGTCGCAGGTGATGCCGTGCTCGGCACAGAAATCGAGCACTTCCTGGGTTTCCGGCATGCCGCCGATCAGTGAGCCGGCGAGCACGCGACGACGGAACACCAGGTTGGCACCGGAGATGGCCGGGTCGATCGGCTCCAGCAGTCCCACCAGGATATGCGTGCCGTCCGGCTTGAGCGCTTCCAGGTAGGGATTGATGTCGTGCTGTACCGGCACCGTATCGAGCATGAAGTCGAAGGTCTCGGCGACCGCCTGCATCTCGTCGTCGCTGGTGGAGATGACCACGTGGTCGGCGCCCTGCTGCTTGGCTTCGACCTTCTTCGACTCGGAACGGGTGAACAGGGTCACTTCCGCGCCCAGCGCCTTGGCCAGCTTGACGCCCATGTGGCCCAGGCCACCCATGCCGATCACGCCGACCTTGTCGCCCGGCTTGACGCCGTAATGCTTGAGCGGCGAATAGGTGGTGATGCCGGCACACAGGATCGGTGCCGCGGACTTCAGGTCGATGCCATCGGGCATGCGCACCACGAAGCGCTCGCTGACCACCACCTTGTCCGAGTAGCCGCCCTGGGTCAGGGTGCCGTCGTGCTTGTCGGGGCTGCCGTAGGTCATCACGAAACCTTCGGCGCAGTAGTTCTCCAGGCCATCCTGGCACGCCTTGCACTCGCGGCAGGCGTCGACCATGCAACCGACGCCGACCAGATCGCCGACCTGGTACTGACTGACGTCGTCGCCCACCGCGGTGACGCGCCCCACGATCTCGTGACCCGGGACGACCGGATAGGAGGCCATGCCCCAGTCGTCGCGGGCGAAGTGCAGGTCACTGTGGCAGACGCCGCAGTAGAGAATCTCGATCGCAACGTCGTCGGGGCGCGGGGCGCGACGTTCGAAGTTCCACAGCGCCAGCGGCGAGCTGTCGGAGTGGGCGGCATACCCTTTGGCCGGTGTCTTCTCGCTCATGAGGGAAGCTCCTTTTCGGGGTCGCTTGCGACCCGTGAATGACGCGACGAAGTGTGGTGCATCGCGGGCCGCGCCGCCATGCTCGATCCTGCCAAAGGTCTGCCGGATTCTGCTTATGGAAAGCTGATTTCGGCACGTCTTGCGTAAAAAACGTGCACAATACCCCGAAACCTAACTACACTTAGCCCTCCAGGCGGCCGTCATCCCGGTCCGCCGGGCCACAAGATACCGCAGCGCAGGGGACCCGCCGATGCTCGAGATACGCTCACCACTGCTCGACCGCGCGCCGTCGGCGGCGCCGGCCGGCCGCATGCCCAACGACACGGTCTCCGCTCGTCGACTGGCCGAGGCGATCGCCCCGCTGGTCAACGGCGAAGGCTTTCTCGATACCGCCGTGGAGGGAGTGCGCCTGATCGCTTCGCACTGCAGCTATCCACGTACGCCGCTGATCTACGAGCCGGGTATCTTCGTCATCGCCCAGGGCGACAAGATCGGCTACCTGGGCGAGCGGGTGATCCATTACGGGCCGGGCAACTATCTGGTCCAGGCGCTGCCGATGCCCTTCGAGTGCGAGACGCGCACGCCGGAGAACGCACCGATGCTGGGAATCAATATCGCCTTCGATCCCCTCACTCTCAGCGAGCTGGTGCAGCAGTTGCCCGAGTCGGGGCGCGAGCTCGGCGACCCGGCGCCGATGGCGGCGGTGGAGCTGGATACGACCATGGAGGCGTGCGTGCTGCGTCTGATCGACTGCCTCGGCGACGCCACCGAGAGCCGGGTGCTCGGCCCGGGGCGCGTGAGAGAGGTGCTGTTCGCCGCGCTGCGCGGGCCCCAGGGGCCATCGCTGCGCCAGCTGGTGCAGCGCCAGGGCCAGTACGCGCGGATCATCGACGCCCTGAACTATCTGCATCACCACTTCGCCAGCGGGCTGACGGTGGAGACCCTGGCCGCCCAGGCCAACATGAGCGCCTCGCACTTCCACCACCACTTCAAGCGCACCACCCAGCAGTCGCCGCTGCAGTATCTCAAGCGCCTGCGGCTGCTCAAGGCGCGGGCGCTGCTCGGCCAGCAGCGCATGAACGTGGCTCGCGCCGCCAGCGAGGTGGGCTATCGCAGCACCTCCCAGTTCAGCCGCGAATACAAGCGCTACTTCGGCGTCAGCCCCTCCCGGGGGTGAGCCACGGGCCCATGTTCGGGGCGCGGCAGGCAAGGCCGCGCCTGCGGACCGAGGTCAGAGGCCAGCCAGCCCGCGGATCAGGTAGTAGCCGCCCACCACGGTGACGATCCAGCGCGTCCAGGTGCGAAAGCCGCTGTCGCTCAGGCGGGTCAGAATCAGGTTGCCACTGCGCGTGCCGAGCACCGCCAGCGGCAGCCCCAGCAGTACCCAGCCCCACGCTTCTGCGCCCATGGCGGCGGCGGCCTGCCAGTAGAAGACGATCTTCAGCGAGTGCGCGATCACCTGGATCGAGGCCTTGCTCGCGACCACCGTGCGCCGGTCGAGATGGGTCCGAATGAAACCGATGTCGATGGTCGGCCCCGACACGCCCACGGCGATGGTCAGGCCGCCGGAGACCACGCCACAGAGCACCGCATGGCTGGGGCGCGAGACATCCAGATGGAACCAGCGCCTGGGAATCCACACCATCACCGGCATCAACCCGAGCACGATCAGCACCACCGTCTCGCTGGGGTGGTAGCGCACCAGCGCCAGCGCCAGCGCCGCGATCGCCACCCCGACGGCGATGCCACCGACGATGCGCCAGTCGATGAAGTGTCGCGACAGCCACGCCCGCGAGGCGTTGGCGGAGAGCTGGACCACCCCGTGCACGGCGATCGCCGTCGCCGCCGGCAGCCAGGCGAGCAGAAAGCCGAGCAGGACCAGCCCGCCAGCCATGCCGAATATCCCGGAGAGCACCGAGGTGGCGAAGACCACGCCCAGAAACAGCAGTGAAATGGGTAGGGTCATGAAAGGTCTATACTCCCAAAATAGTCCTGCCCCGGCCCGGCCTCGCGCGCCGGCGCGCCCTTGACCCGACAGTTGTTCACTGAAGGATGATCCGCATGCCCTGCCCCACCCGCTCGCAGCACCCGCTTTGCCGATTCTCGCTGGCGTTCCTGGCCGTCGCCGTGACGACCTCGCTGGCCCTGACCGCACTGCCCGCCCGGGCGTCGAGCCCCGCGGCCTGGGAAGACCAGACCCGCGACGTGATCGCCCAGTGCACGGACGCCAGCCAGTTCACGGACGCCGAACCGGCCGGCGCGCCGGTGCTGTTCGACGATGAGGCCGGCACCACCGCCCTGCTGCTGAAGGGGCACTACCCGCAGCAGCACATGAACGGCCGCGCGGGGCAGGAACTCTGCCTCTATCTGCGCGCCAGCCAGGAGGTCTTCATCGCCCCCGCCGACAAGCTCACCGCGGGCGCGGACGCCCTGCCGGATACGCCGACGGACACCAGTGACAACGCTAGCCAGGCCAACACGCCGGCCGGCACGGGTGACGCCGCGCCCTGAAGCGTAGCCAGGTTCTGCACCTGGAGTCCTCGCGCGCAGGCAGGTGCCGTACAACGCCTAGCGCGTGCCCAGCAGGCGCTGGTAGAACGCCAGATCCAGCCAGCGCTCGAACTTGTAGCCGACCTCGCGCACGGTGCCGGCGTGGCTGAAGCCGAGGCGCTCGTGCAGCGCGATGCTGGCGACATTGGTGGCGTCGATGCCGCCAATCATGCTGTGGTAGCCCTGCGCCTCGGCGCGCCTGATCAGCGCCTCCATCAGGCAGCGGGCCACGCCACGCCCGCGATAGTCGCGATCGACGTAGACCGAGTGCTCGATGCAGTAGCGGTAGGCGGCGTGGGGCCGAAACGGCCCATAGCTGGCGAAGCCCATCAGCCGGCCGCTAGCCTCGTCGAGCACGCCGAGGATCGGCAAGTCACCTGCGTGTTTGGTGCGGAACCACTGCTCGATGACATCCAGCGTGCGAGGCTGATACTCGTAGAGCGCGGTGGTGTTGAGAATGGCGTCGTTGAAGATCGACATCACGGCGTCGCCATGGGCGTCGAACTGGCACTCGATCGGGGTCATGCGGGGGCTCGTCCATATCATCGTGATTCGGGTCGACGCGCCTTTGCAGGGTCGCGTCGCAAGCGCCGGCAGCGGGGGCGCATCGAAAGCGCAGGCGGCGCGCGGGTGCCGCCCGCCGGCGGGATCAGTAGAGTGCCGTCGCGCGCAGCGTGGCCAGCGCCCGCTCGCGGCTATCCTCCAGCACCAGCCGATCGCCGCGGCGCGACAGATGCCGGGTGCGCGAGAGCACGTCGAGCCAGTCCTGCTCCTGCCCCTGCAGCGCCCCGGGGCAGGCGCGGCGGGTGGTACCCAGAGCCGAGAAACTCAGTGCATCGCCGGTATGCTGGTAACGCCCCATCAGCCGATTGCAGCCGGTCGAGCCACGCACGTGGCCGGCGGCGTTGAATACCAGATGCGCCTCGCGCTGCTGGTCATCCACCACCGCCGACTCGCCGCCCAGACTCTCCAGACGCCAGTAGGTATCGACCAGTGACTCGCTGGACGCCGGCGCAGTGTGGCCGGCACAGCCACCGAGCAGGCTTGCCAGCGCGAGCCCCAGCAGGGCGAGACGCAGGGAGTTGGGCAGCGTGAACATAGATAGAGACCTCCGGCGACGGATAGGACGGCGCGCCGCCTCGGTGGCACGCCGCTCGCAGCGGTGTGTACGAAAAGTCGGCGAGCGCAGGCCGTTTTCGTACAGAACCTGAGGCTATCTTCGCCCGACCTGGCCACTGTCGACAACTCGCGCCCCGTTCCGGGATCAGGTCAGTGGCTTTCGATCATCGCGGTCAGGTCCTCGGCGATCAGCGGCAGGCTCTCGCGCCAGGAGAGATACGGGGTCGAGGCGGTGCCGTTGATGAGCACCGCAAAACTGCCCCAGCGCCCCTCACGGGTGCGGAAGTAGCCGGCGATGGCGCGCACCGTGACCGGCTCGTTGAGAGTGCCGGTCTTGAGCATCACGTGATCCTGGAACACTTCGCTGCCGCGACGGATGAAGTGCATCGGCCCGTTGGTCGGCACCTGCATGCCGGCGACGAAGGTGGGGAACAGCGAGGCGTTGGCGTACATCGCCGCCAACAGCGCGTCCACGCTGCGCGCCGAGACGCGGTTCCCCGGGGTCAGCCCGCTGCCGCTCTTCAGCGTCGCTGGGCCGTGCCCCGGCAGGCCGGCGGCGAAGCGTTCGAGCATCGCCCCGGCGTCCGCCAGCTGCTGCTGGGAACCGACGGTGAGATCCATCGCCAGGGTGTCGGCCATGAAATTGTTGGAGTAGTTGAGGGTGCGCAGCAACAGCTCCTGCAGCGGCTTGCCTTCGACCGCGGCGAGCTGCGTGGCGGTCACCGGGGGCGGCTGCTGGCTCACCGCATAGCCGCGGCCCACCGCCACCCCGGACTGCTGCAGCAGCGCCAGCAGCGTCTGGCCGGTCTGGTCGGCGGGGTCGGAGCTGGCCTTGTAGATCGCCTGGGGGAAGCTGTCGGCCGGAATCTGACCACTGACCTTGAGGGTGTCACCCTGGCTGTCGGTGACCCGCGCGGCGGAGAGACTCAGCGGGCCGTTGGCGGCGACCGTGCGCACCTGATTGTCGACCCGCAGGGTCGGCGTCACGGTATCGCAGCTGGTGATCCGTGCCGGCTGGCCCACCGCACCCGGCGCCACCGTGGCGCACCAGCTGCCGTAGTTGATCGCCGCCGACGACAGCAGCGCGCTGTAGGCGTTGGTGCCACGGGTCCGTGTCTCGCAGCGGTCGGTGGTGGTGCAGCGCACCGGACCGAAGCGCCACTGGCTGATCACCAGTTGGCCATCGACACGCTTGACGCCGCTCTCGCGCAGCTTCTGGATCAGCCGCCACAGCTCCTCGGAGGTGAGCGCCGGGTCGCCACCACCCTCGAGCACCAGGTCTCCGTGCAGGGTGCCGCCGGGATCGACGCTGCCGACCGAGACGAAGCGGGTGGTGAAGCGGTGCTGCGGGCCCCAGCGGTCGAGCGCCGCCGCCGCGGTATAGAGCTTGGTCACCGACGCCGGCGACAGCGCGCGGTCGGGGTCGAGCGCCCCGAGCACCTCGCCGCTGCCCAGCAGGCGTGCCTGGGCACTGATCGCAAAGCCCTTGTCGGCGAGCTGGGCGACGTGATCGAAACCCGCCGCCTGCGCGGCCAGCGAGAGCGTGGAGAGCGAGACCAGACAGGAGGCCAGAAAGCCCCGATACAACGCTTGCCGCATGATGAGAACGTCCGCACTGGGTGGAATGATTAGCGCATTAGTCAAAACCGATGCGCCGAGACTAGTCGAGATCGACCGCATAGCGCCACAGCGTCTGGCCACTCTCGGCATACTTGCGCTCGAACGGGGTCAGGAAAGCCTCCTCGGGGGTGAACGCGCCCCACTCGCCACGCCGGCCGCACAGTGTTTCCACCGCCAGCGCGAACTCCTCGACGTAGATCGCCCAGTTGGAGCGCAGCTCCAGCCGGCCGCCCAGCGCGATCAACGTCGGGAAAACCGGGTGACCGTGCCAGCGCTTCTTGAGCTGGGCACTCTTGGGATAGGGGTTGGGATAGAGCAGATAGTGGTGCGCCGGGCGCCAGCCGGCATCCTGGGCCAGACGCCAGAAGTCGACCAGGTCGGCGCGTACCAGCAGCGCATTGACCGGCAGCTCGCCGTGGTCGCGGGAGAGCCGCTGCTCGCTGCGGTCGACCCCGATCACCGCGTGGTCGGGATGGGAGAGCGCCAGACGCCGGGTGGAGAGCCCCACCCCGCAGCCGGCATCGAGGATCAGCGGCTTGCCGCTGGCGGTGAGCCAGGCCGCGGCGACCTCGAAGGCGTCGCGGGTGTGCTGGGCCGGCGGACGTTGCCATACGCTGGCGCGTGCACGCGCGACGCGCGCGGCGAGATCGCGATGGGGCCCACTCTGGTTACTGACGATAGCGCGCGAAGACGATTGCATGGCAGGAACACTGACGACCGGAAAGACCCGCCAGTCTACCAGCCTGAAAGCCGACGATCCTGCCACGCGAACCCTCCTCTCGGCACGGCCGCGGCATGACGACACGCACGCGCGGGTGTATCATCCCAGCCCACATTCAGCCAATCTTGGCAATACGCCCTTCGAAGGCAGGCGCGGTTCACCGTGTTTCGTCGATTCCCGCGATCGGCACGCGCCCTGTCGGGAGACGCCCTTTCTCGTCGCTGCGTCACTCCCTGTCTCGAAGAGCCCGATTGCCCCCAACGCTCACGAGGGACGTGGCTTGTCACATTTACCGGTGATCGTCGGCATGGGCGGCGTCAATGCCGCGGGAAGAACCTCCGGGCACCACGCCTACCGCCGCACGATTCTCGAAGCCCTGCCAGAGACGGCACAGACCCAGACCCTGGTGGCCCTGGCCACCCTCATGCGCCTGGTTACCCGCAGCGCGGATGGCGGCTGGGAGAACGCCGAGGGCGAAGCCCTCGACGCGCCCCAGATCGTCGCCCGCTATCGCGAGCACATCCTCGCCCACACCCTGATCCGCCGCATCGAGAGCGACGCCTTCGGCGCCGCGGGCATCCCCGGCAACCGCGAGCTGGCGATGACCTTCGCCGAACCGGTGCGCTTCACCACCTCGCGCCGGCAGCTGCCGCAGCCGCTGCCGGCGGGCTGGGAAGTGCGCGAGATCGACCGCCACACGGTCGAGGTCGCGGTGCCCGCGGGGGCGCTGCAGGCGCTGCTGCCGGAGCGCCGCCAGGCCGCCGTGCGCGCCGCCGGCCAGCTGCCGCTCGGCTTCGCCCCGGACACCTTCTATCGCAGCGTGCACCACCCGCGCGGGCTGTCGATGGCGATTTTCGGGGTCAGCGACTGTCTCGGCCAGAGCGGCCTCGACTGGGAGCGCGTGCGCGGCCAGCTCGACCCCGATGCCATCGCAGTCTATGCCGGCAACTCCATCGGCCAGCTCGACGATGCCGGCTGGGGCGGCATGCTCAAGAGCTTCGTCACCGGCAGCCGTACCACCTCGAAGCAGATGCCGCTGGGCTATGGCCAGATGCCGGCCGACTTCCTCAACGCCTACGTGCTCGGCAGCGTGGGCGCCACCGGCGCGATCCAGGGCGCCTGTGCAACCTTCCTCTATAACCTGCGTCTCGGGGTCGAGGATATCCGCCAGGGCCGCCGCCGCATGGTGATGGTCGGCACCAGCGATGCCCCGGTGACCCCCGAGATCATCGAGGGCTTCCGTGCCATGAGCGCGCTGGCCGACGACCAGAGCCTGATGGCGCTGGATGCGCTGGAGCTGCTCACCGACGCCGACTACCAGCGCGCCTGTCGGCCGTTCGCGCGCAACTGCGGCTTCACCATCGCCGAGGCCTCGCAGTTCGTGCTGCTGATGGACGATTCGCTGGCGCTGGAGACCGGCGCCCAGATCCTCGGCGCGGTGCCGGACGTGCACGTCAACGCCGACGGCTGGAAGCGCTCTATCTCGGCCCCGGGCATCGGCAACTACATCACCCTGGGCAAGTCGGTCGCTCTGGCGCGTTCGATCCTCGGCGACGACAGCGTGCGCCAGCGCACCTATCTGCACGCCCACGGCACCAGCACGCCCAAGAACCGCACCACCGAGTCGCACATCTTCGATCAGGTGGCGCGCGCCAACGGCATCGAGAACTGGCCGGTGGCGGCGATCAAGGCATTCATCGGCCACTCCCAGGGCAGTGCCGCGGGGGATCAGATCGCCAGCGCCCTGGGCACCTTCGCCCACGGCTATATTCCGGGCATCCCGACGCTGGATGCGGTTGCCGACGACGTCTTCGCCGAGCGCCTGCGCTTCTTCCGCGAGCCGCTGGCGTTCGAGGCCGACGCCAGCTTCATCAATGCCAAGGGTTTCGGCGGCAACAATGCCACCGGGCTGCTACTCTCGCCGGCAGTGACCGAGCGTCTGCTGGTCAAGCGTCACGGCCAGCGCGCGGTGGATGCCTGGCGCGGGCGCCGCGAGCAGGCGCTGGCCGCCTCGGAACAGTACCGCGAAGCCGCCGACAGCGGCCGCTTCGAGGTGATCTATCGCTTCGGCGAGGGCGTACTCGAAGGCCCCGAGCTGGAGGTGGGTGCCGACGCCATCCGCATCCCCGGCTATGCTCAGCCGGTATCGCTCAAGGCCGACAATCCCTTCGGCTCGCTCGAGTGAGCCCGCGCGAGCGTGCGCTGCGGCGGCAACCGGCAGGAGAGTGAGTGCATGAATACCGTGGTCTATCCCGGCACCTTCGACCCCATCACCAACGGTCATCGCGATCTGATCCAGCGCGCCGCGCGGATCTTCGACAAGGTGGTGATCGCGGTCGCCGCCAGCCCGCGCAAGCAGCCGGCGCTGGCGCTGGCCGAACGCGAGGCGCTGGCACGCGACGTGACCGCCGACTGGCCCAATGTCGAGGTGGTGGGCTTCGACGGCCTGCTCACCGAACTGCTGACACGGCTCGACGCGCGCATCCTGCTGCGCGGGGTGCGCGGCGCCACGGATTTCGAGTACGAGCTGCAGCTGGCCAACATGAACCGCGCCCAGTCGCCGGACGTGGAGACGCTGTTCCTGACCCCGGAGATCCAGAACTCCTATCTCTCCTCGACCCTGGTGCGCGAGATCGCGCGCCTCGGCGGGGACGTTTCCCAACACGTATCGCCGTGCGTGGTCGACGCACTCCGCCGGCGCTTCGCGATAGACGGCGCCTGAGCGCCGCGAGGACAGCCACATGGCCCTGATGATCACCGACGAATGCATCAACTGCGATGTCTGCGAGCCGGAGTGTCCCAACGACGCCATCTCGCCCGGCGAGGAGATCTACGTCATCGACCCCGCGCGCTGCACCGAGTGCGTCGGCCACTTCGACGAGCCCCAGTGCCAGCAGGTGTGCCCGGTCGACTGCATTCCGCTCGACCCCGAGCGCCCGGAGACGCGTGAGCAGTTGATGGAGAAGTACGAGATCATCACCGCCGCCTGAGCGGGTCGCGGTGACCGCTGCGCCAGCGCACGCCTCTTCCCCGCCTACAAGGATGCCCGTGGCCAGCCAGGACACCCCCCGCTACTCCACCCGCCACGTCTGGACGCTGGCGTGGCCGATCATTCTCTCCAATATCACCGTGCCCCTGCTGGGGCTGGTGGATACTGCGGTGGTCGGCCATCTGCCGGATTCGCGCTATCTCGCCGCGGTGACCCTCGGCGCCACGCTGTTCAGTTTCCTCTACTGGGGCTTCGGCTTCCTGCGCATGGGCACCACCGGCCTCACCTCGCAGGCGGTGGGCCGCGAAGACGACAGCGACGTGCGCCTGCTGCTGGCCCAGTCGCTGGTGATGGCGACGGTGATCGGGGTGATGCTGATCCTCTTCTCGCGACCACTGATCGCCGGCGGGCTGTGGCTGCTCGATGGCAGCGAGACGGCGATGCAGCTGGCCGCCGACTACGCCCATATCCGTATCTTCTCGGCCCCAGCGGTGCTCGCCAACTACGCCATCCTGGGCTGGTTCATCGGCCAGCAGAAGACGCGTATCACCCTGGCGATCCTGCTGCTGACCAACGGCGTCAACATCGTCCTCGATCTGCTGTTCGTAGTCGGCTTCGGGCTGGCCAGCGATGGCGTTGCCTGGGCCTCGCTGCTCGCCGACTACACCGCCCTGGCCTTCGGCCTGTGGCGGGTAGCGTTGCACTGCCGTCAGCTCGGCGGCTCGCTGTCGCGCCAGGCGCTGCGGGTGTGGGCACACTACGCCGCGCTGATCCGGGTCAATCAGCACCTCTTCGTGCGCACCCTGGGCCTGCTGTTCGCGCAGGCGTTCTTCACTGCCCAGGGGGCCAACTTCGGCGATACCACCCTGGCCGCGAACGCGGTGCTGTTGCAGTTCATCATGCTCACCTCCTTCGCCCTGGACGGCTTCGCCAATGCCGCCGAGGCGCTGACCGGGCGCTCGGTGGGCCGGCGCGCTTGGGACGACTTCGGCGACGCGGTGCGCGCGGCAGGCAAGCTCTCGCTGCTGGTGGCAGGGGGCGCGATGGCGCTGTTCGCCCTCGGCGGCGACTGGCTGATCGCGCGGCTCACCGACCTGCCAGAGGTACGCGCCACCGCCAGCGACTACCTGCCGTGGATGATCGCCATGCCGCTGCTGGCGGTCTGGAGCTATCTGCTCGATGGTGTCTTCATCGGTGCCACCGAGAGCCGCGCCATGCGCAACTCGGTCTGGCTGGGTCTGGCCGTCTATCTGCCGGTGTGGTGGCTGACCCGGGGCTTCGGCAACCATGGCCTGTGGTTCGCGTTCCTGGTCTTCACGCTGGTGCGCTCGGCCACCCTCGGTGCCTGCTATGTGCACTATCGGCGAACCCGCTGGCGTGCCGCCCCCAGGGCCGAAAGTGCCGCGGAATCAGTCAGCTAGTCGTCGACCAAGGTTGACTAATCAAGGCTCGGGGAATGCATTAGGCTGTACTGAAAACAACAGCGAGCCCCGTCGCCATGCTGCAGAAACTCTCCCGCCCCGCCATCAAACTGGTCGAGCGCTACCTGCCCGATCCCTATATCTTCGTGCTGCTGCTGACACTGGTCGCCGCGCTGGCGGCGGTGCTGTTCGAGCAGCAGTCACCGCTGGCGGTGATGCGCTACTGGGGTGACGGCTTCTGGGGGCTGCTGGCCTTCTCGATGCAGATGCTGCTGGTGCTGGTCACCGGCTTCATGCTCGCCAGCTCACCGCCGGTCAAGCGCCTGCTCGACGCCCTCGCCGGCCTGGCCCGCTCCCCCGGCAGCGCGATCGTGCTGGTGACCCTGGTGTCGCTCGCCGCGAGCTGGATCAACTGGGGCTTCGGGCTGGTGATCGGGGCGCTGTTCGCCAAGGCATTGGCGCGCCGGGTAAGGGTCGACTATCGCCTGCTGATCGCCAGCGCCTACTCCGGCTTCGTCGTCTGGCACGGCGGCCTGGCGGGCTCGATCCCGCTCACCATCGCCACCCCGGGCCACTTCAGCGAGGCCCAGATCGGTATCATCCCCACCTCGCAGACGATCTTCTCGCTCTACAACCTGCTGATCGTCGGGATCCTGTTCGTGGTCATGCCGTTGATCAATCGCTGGATGCTGCCGGACGAGCGCGAGAGCGTCTACGTCGAGCCGTCTCAGCTCGCCGAGCCCGACAGCGCCGCGCCGACAGGCACCCCGCGCCCCGCCGACCGGCTCGAGAACAGCACCCTGCTGTCGTGGCTGGTGGGCATCCCGGGGCTCGTCTATCTGATCCACTACTTCGTCTTCGCCGGCGGCGGGCTCAACCTCAACAGCGTCAACTTCCTGTTCCTGTCGCTGGCGATCGTGCTGCACCGCACCCCGCGCAGCCTGCTGACGAGTCTCCAGGAGGCGATCAAGGGCGGTGCCGGCATCGTCATCCAGTTCCCCTTCTACGCCGGCATCATGGGCATCATGATGCAGTCGGGGCTGGCGCAGTCGCTCTCCGAGATGTTCGTCGCCATCGCCAGCGCCGATACCCTGCCCTTCTGGTCGTTCATCAGCGCCGGCGTGGTCAACCTGTTCGTCCCCTCCGGTGGAGGCCAGTGGGCGGTGCAGGCGCCGGTGATGCTGCCCGCGGCCCAGGCGCTGGGCGCCGATGTGGCGCGGGTGGCGATGGGGGTGGCCTGGGGTGACGCCTGGACCAACCTGCTGCAGCCGTTCTGGGCCCTGCCGGTGCTCGCCATCGCCGGGCTCAACGCCAAGGACATCATGGGCTTCTGCCTGATCCAGCTGGTGGTGACCGGGGTGATCATCGGGTTGGGCCTGACGTTCTTCTAGGTCCCGTTTGAAAAGGACTACGCTCGGCAATACGGCGTTAAAAATCGGCTCACTGAACAACGTTCAGAACGTCCGAAGGACGGCCCGAAGGGCGAGCGGAGCGAGTCACATGCTCATTTACACCCTGTAAACTGGAACGCCAGCCCGGTCCGTCTTCGCCGATTTTTGCCTTGTCTTGCCTTCGCTCGTCAGCTTTTCAAATAAAGCTCATGCCCATAGGTATCGTGTCTGAACGCACCGCAATACGGGTAGTCACCCCGGATCTGTGGTACATCTGGCCCACGACAATACTGGGTCAGACAACGCCGAGGACACCGTGACGCCCGACGATTTTCCGCGACAGCACGAGCTGTCGATGACCGTTCTGATGACCCCCGACATGGCCAACTTCAGTGGCAAGGTGCATGGCGGGGCGATTCTCAAGAAGCTCGACGAAGTCGCCTACGCCTGCGCCAGCCGCTACTCCGGCAGCTATGTGGTGACACTGTCGGTGGATCAGGTGCTGTTCAAGCAGCCGATCCATGTCGGCGAGCTGGTCACCTTCCTCGCCATGGTCAATCATGTCGGTCGCTCGTCGATGGAGATCGGCATCAAGGTGCTGGCCGAGTCGATCCAGGAGCACGTGATTCGCCACACCAATAGCTGCTACCTGACCATGGTGGCGGTCGACAGCACGGGACACCCGGTCGAGGTGCCACCGCTGGCGTTGAAGACCCCGATACAGAAGCTACGCTTCGAAAAGGCCGCGATGCGCAAGAAGCTGCGCAAGCAGGAAGCCGAAGAAGAGCGCAACGCCACGACCGCCTACCGCCAGGGCCACCACGACGAGTGAGCCCCGGCGGTGGCACCGACAAGGAAGTCCGATGCCCGCAAGCGCGCCTCACGCCGCACCCACCAAGCGCCCGATCAGCCGCTTCAGCGAACGCCTGCTGCTGATCTGGGATATCGCCGTAGTGGTGCTGGTGGCGATCAATCTGGCCCTGCTGCTGTTCGACAGTCTCTACCTGATCCCGCCGCTCAATGAAGCCTTCGAGGCGCTGGCGCCGGGGCTCCACCACGCCTATCAGGTCAACGTGCGCGAGCACTTCTTCCGCATCGATCTGTGCTTCGTGGCGATCTTCATTCTCGATGTACTGCTGGGCTGGATCATCGCCATCGCCCAGCGGCGCTACGCACGCTGGTTCTTCTACCCCTTCGTGCACTGGTACGACGTGCTCGGCTGTATCCCGCTCGCCGGGTTCCGCCTGCTGCGCGTACTGCGCGTGGTATCGCTGCTGATCCGGCTACAGCGGCTGGGCGTGGTCGACGTGACCCGCTGGCCGCTCTACCGCTTCTATCGTACCTACTATGGCGTGGTGATGGAGGAGCTCTCCGACCGCGTGGCGATCAAGCTGCTGGGGGATATCCAGCACGAGATCCGTCAGAGCGACCACCTCACCCGGCGCGTCTCCGAGGAGGTGATTCAGCCACGCAAGGCGGCCCTGGTGAGCGAGATCGCGGCGCGCCTGGAGCGCACCATCGACAAGAGCTACGCCGAGAATCATCGCCAGGTTCACCGCTACGTCTCGGCACTGGTCGCGCGCACTCTGGAAGAGAATGCCGAGCTGCGCCGGCTCAAGCGTCTGCCCCTGGGCGATGCCGTGGCCGAGGGGCTCGAACGCAGCCTCGACGATATCGCCAACCGGGTGGTCCACGAGGCGATCGACGGCCTGCGCTCGCCGCACTTTCACTCGCTGCTGGCCGATCTGGTCGGCAGCGGCATCGATGCCTGGCTGCGCGTCGACAAGACCACCGATCAGGTGACCCAGCAGGTGCTGATCGACGTGCTCGAACTGCTCAAGCAGCAGGTCGCGGTGCAGCGCTGGAAACTCGAGATGGACCCGGAGCGTGCCATCCGCGAGCGCGATGCCGCCCGCCAGGCCGCCGGCGAGCGCTGATATCGCCCAGACAGTGCGTGCAGGCGCCCCTGCCGAGGGCGGCGGAAGCGCCGCCCTCGGCAGGGGCCGGAGGGAGTCGAACGTCGGGAGGTCGGGCTACTGCGGGTCGGCGGGGCGCCCGACCATGCGCTTCAGGGTGTCGTCGCGACGCCCGAAGTGGTGATGCATCGCCATCGCCACATGCCCCAGGATCATCAGCGTGATCAGCCAGGCGATCGGCTCGTGGACCATCCCCAGCGCTGCCGCCCAGGGTACGTCGGCGCCGGGAATCAGTACGCTGCCGAACGCATGGACACCGTAGCCGGAGCCCCAGGTCATGAGCACGCCGGAGAGCGGCATCATGATCAGCAGCGCGTACATCAGCACGTGTGCCCACACCGCCATCCGCTGCAGGCTGCCATCGTGAACCGGACGATGCCCGAGCTGCGACAGCGCCCACAGCGTGCGGATCGCCATCAGCGCGAGCACGCTGACCCCAATACTGGTGTGCCACGGAAGAATCATCTGACTGAAGGCGTTGCCATCCCACACTTCGTGCAGGAATACGCTGGAGAGCTGGACGATGACCAGCGCGGCCACGACCCAGTGCAGAAAGCGGGTCGCAGAGCCGTATACCTGGGGGGAGTCCTGCAGCATGGCGAAGGTTCCTTGTCGAGTCATCTCGTCCTGTGAAGGCGCGGATCATACGCCAAAACACGCGCCACCGCCTCTCAGCGGCGGCCGCTACCGCCCTTCACCCCTCGCGCCCTGGCGGCTTGCCGCGTCAGCCGCAGGCGAGCGACAGAATCCGGCGCTGGTCGTCGACCCGGATATCCAGCCGCCCGGGGCGGTGATCCATGGTGACCTGCTCACCCGGCTGGATCACGCGGATCTCGTCGGCACGGGAGCGGTCATCGATCCAGCGGCGGGTGGTCTCGTCGAGGATCTGACCGTTCATGCTGCCGACCGCCTGGGCACCGCAGCTATCCGCGGGCAGCGGCTTCATCATCGGCGGCGGGGGCGGCGCCTCGTCCGGTGCCGGCGCGGTGCTGCAGCCGGCCAGAAGCAGGCTGCCGAGCAGCAGGGTCGTGGCGGGGATCTTCATCGACATCTCCTTTGTACAGGGGGAAAGCGTCCTTGATTGGCTCCAGATTAGCACCTGCGACGCGGGAGAACAGCGATTGGTCGCTAGCGGATCGGCCCGCTAGACTCTCACCTAGCGTGCGGGGCAGTGTATCCCGCGACCATCGACAGCGACATCGACGACAATACCGGCGTGCCGCCAAGGCCGCCCAGCCAGGGACGACATCATGCGCAAGCTCCTCGCCATCGGCCTCGCCGCCGCCACCCTCACCGCCGCCACGGGCGCCGCTCACGCCGCCGACGCGCCGATCCGTGTCGCCTCCAAGATCGATACCGAGGGGTCTCTGCTCGGCAACATGATCGTCGAGGTGCTCGAGAACGCCAAGCTGCCGGTGGAGAGCCGCCTGCAGCTGGGGCCGACCAACATCGTGCGCCAGGCGCTGCTCTCCGGCGATATCGACCTCTACCCCGAGTACACCGGCAACGGCGCCTTCTTCACCGATACCACCGACGACCCGGCGTGGAAGAACGCCGCCGAGGGCTACGCCAAGATCCGCGAGATGGATCTCCAACAGCACCAGCTGGCATGGCTGACCCCGGCCCCCGCCAACAACACTTGGGCGATCGCCGTGCGCCAGAACGTCGCCGATGCCAACGATCTCAGCAGCATGGCCGACTTCGGGCGCTGGGTGGACAACGGTGGTGAGGTCAAGCTGGCCGCCTCGGCGGAGTTCGTCGAGAGCGATGCGGCCCTGCCCAGCTTCCAGCGCGCCTATGACTTTACCCTCGACGAGGATCAGCTGCTGGTGCTCTCCGGCGGCAACACCGCGGCGACCATCCGCGCCGCCGCCGAGGGCACCAGCGGCACCAACGCCGCCATGGTCTACGGCACCGACGGCGCCATCGCCGCCGCCCAGCTCAAGGTGATGGACGACCCCAAGGGGGTGCAGATGGTCTACGCGCCGGCCCCGGTGGTGCGCGAGTCTGTGCTCGAGGCGCACCCGCAGATCGCCGAGCTGCTCAAGCCGGTGTTCGCGTCCCTCGATCGCGAGACCCTGCAGCGCCTCAACGGCAAGATCCAGGTCGACGGGCTGCCGGCCAAGCAGGTGGCGCACGACTATCTGACCCAGCAGGGCCTGCTGGAGTGAGTCCGGCATGCCTCGGGAACACACCCCACGGGTGATCGGCAACCGGGTACTGCTGACCCTATGGCTGGCCGCAGCCATTGGCGTGGCGCTGCTGCCGTTCGCCACGCTCTCGCCCAACCGGCTGGTCTCGGGCCAGCCGGTGATGCTATGGCAGGCGCTGCCCGGCTGGCAGCTCGGCGGGCTGGGGCTGATCGCGGCGGGACTGCTACTGGCCGCGCTGGCGCGACCGCTGCCGCCACGCGCCGCTGACTGGCTGGGGCTGGCGCTGACGCTGCCGCTGCTCGGGCTGGCCCTCTTCGCCCTCGGCGACTACGCCCAGCGCGCCCTGGCCGAGGCCTCCCCCGCCGCCCGGGTCTCCCAGGGCGGCGCCTTCTGGCTGCTGCTGCTGGCGGCGGCGCTGATCGCCGTGGATGCGCTGCAGCGCCTGCGCCTGGGGCTGCTGTCGCGGGCGCTGTTCGCCCTGCTGGCGCTGGGCCTGATCGGCGCCTGCCTGGCGAGCGACCTGCTCGCCCCGCTGTCGCTGATGCGCGAATTCGCCAACCAGCGTGACATCTTCGTCGCCCAGGGCCTGCGCCATTTGTCCCTGGTCGGCGGTGCGCTGTTGCCGGCGCTGGCCCTGGGGTTGCCGCTGGGGCTCGTGGCAACCCGCAGCCGGCGCTGGCGCGATGGCCTGTTCAGCGTGCTCAACGTGTTCCAGACACTGCCTTCGATCGCCGTGTTCGGGCTGCTGATCGCACCGTTGGCGGCACTCGCCCACGCGGTGCCGTGGCTGGGCGAGCTGGGTGTCAGCGGCATCGGGGTAGCGCCGGCGATCATCGCCCTGGTGCTCTACTCGCTGTTGCCGGTGGTGCGCAACACCTACGCCGGCCTTGCCGGGGTACCGGCGACGACGCTGGAGGCGGCCCGCGGCATGGGCATGACCTCGCGCCAGATCCTGTGGCGGGTGGAGCTGCCGCTGGCGCTGCCGGTGATCCTGTCGGGGCTGCGTATCGTCACCGTGCAGGCGATCGGGCTCACCGTGGTGGCGGCGCTGATCGGCGCCGGCGGCTTCGGCGCCTTCATCTTCCAGGGCCTGGGGCAGTACGCCATCGACCTGGTCCTGCTCGGCGCCATCCCCACCATCGTGCTGGCGGTGATCGCCGACTTCCTTCTGCAACTGCTGGTGGCCGCGAGCCGCCCGCCCGGCACCCGTTGACCCGGGGGAACCCCATGATCGAACTGCAAGGGCTGACCAAGACCTACGCCGGCAAGCGGGTGGTCGACGACGTCTCACTGACGCTTCAGAGCGGCGAATTCGGCGTGCTGATCGGGCCTTCGGGCTGCGGCAAGTCGACCACGCTGAAGATGATCAACCGCCTGATCCCGCTGAGCGAGGGGCGCATTCTGATCAACGGCGACGACGTCACCCAGCTGCCCGTGGAGCAGCTGCGGCGGCGGATCGGCTACGCCATCCAGTCCACCGGACTGTTCCCGCACTGGAGCGTGGCGCGCAACGTGGCCACCGTGCCGCAGCTGCTCAAGTGGCCCAAGGCGCGCATCGATGATCGGGTCGATGAACTGATGACGCTGTTTCAACTCGACCCGGCCGAATTCCGCGACAAGTACCCACACCAGCTCTCCGGCGGCCAGGCGCAGCGGGTCGGGGTGGCCCGGGCGCTCGCCGCCGACCCCGAAGTCCTGCTGATGGACGAGCCCTTCGGCGCGGTCGACCCGCTCACCCGCGAGACGCTGCAGGCGGAGATGAGGCGCGTCCACGCCAAGACCGGCAAGACCATCGTCTTCGTCACCCACGACATGGACGAGGCGCTGGCCCTGGCCACGCGTATCGCCCTGCTCAACGGCGGCCGTCTGGTGCAGTACGAGCGCCCCATCGAGATGCTGGTCGATCCCGCCGACGACTTCGTGCGCGAGTTCATCGGCCAGGCCGATCTGGGTCTCAAGTTGCTGTCGCGACGCTTTGTGCACCAGTACCAGCACCGCGCCCGGCTGGCGCCGGAGACCGGGCTGGAGCGTCTCGACGAGCACGCCTGGCTGGTCGACGCCGAGGGCCGCCCCAGCGCCCTGGCCGGCGCGCGGCTGGATGACGCCGACGCCATCACCCGGGTCAAGCCCGAGTGGATCGCCACCCCCGAGATGAGCATGAAGGAGGCGCTGTCGCGGATGGTGTGGTACCGGGTGACCGCGCTGCCGGTGGTGGACCGCGAGGGGCGTCTGATCGCCGAGGTGGGCATGCCGGGGGTGATGGGCATCGAAGGCGACGGCGGTGCCATCGAGGCCGCGCCATGAGCGTCGCCGCCAACCGCACAGGCCGGCTGCGCCGCGCCGCCGCCGGCAACCTCACGCTGGCGCTGCTCACGCTGCTGCTGGTGGGGCTGACGCTGGGTATGGGCCAGTTGGAACCGCTGTTCCGGGCACTGTTTCCCGATCTCAGCCAGCCGCTCTACAGCCGCGACAGCTTTCTCAACCTGATGCTGGCGCATATCGGCCTGGTGCTGGTGTCGTCGCTGATCTCGGTGAGCATCGGCGTGGCCGCCGGGCTCTTCGTCACCCGCCCCGCCGGGCGCGAGTTCGAGCCCATGGTGTCGTCGCTGGCCGCGATCGGGCAGACCTTTCCCCCCGCGGCGGTGCTCGCCATCGCCGTTCCGCTGGCCGGGTTCGGCTTCACCCCCACGATCATCGCGCTGTCGCTCTACGGCCTGCTGCCGGTGATCCAGAACACCATCGCCGGGCTCGGCACGGTCCCCGCGAGCACTCGCGAGGCGGCGCGCGGCAACGGCATGAGCGCGCTGCAGATCCTGTGGCGGGTAGAACTGCCGCTGGCGATGCGGGTGATCATCGCCGGGATTCGAGTCTCGGTGATCATCAACATCGGCACCGCCACCATCGGCTCCACCGTCGGCGCCAAGAGCCTGGGCACGCCGCTGATCGCCGGCCTGGTGGGCAATAACCTGGCCTACGTGATCCAGGGTGCGCTGCTGGTGGGCCTGCTGGCGATCGTCACCGATCTGGCGTTCGAGCGCCTGGAGCGTCGATATTCGTTCGGGGGATAAAAGCCCTACTTGAGGATCTCGGAAACCATTGGAAGATCGATGATATAGCTCCAAGTATTTGGACCGACGACATTGAATCTTCGCTTCAAACTTTTTTCACTTTTCAGCGACAGCTTATGGATGCATTAGATGACACCTGAGGTACAGCTCAATACGTCCTGAAATGCTGCTTCTCTCAAGCGATCGAGACGGAGGCAGCTCTCGGAGCCCGACAGTTCACCGTTACATCCCGTACTGATCCACTTCACGAGGAATCGTTTTTGAATCTCGTCCTCGATAGTGCATGCCTCTCGTTGACCACGACCTTTTCCATCAGCGACCACCGACTGCCAGTGCTCCCTGCTATACCAAGGACTGAATTCGACCCGCGGCTCTATCGACGCATGGCTGACCAATTTATCCAGATCGGCGGGTAGCGCATTCAGCAGTGCCGCACGGAGTCCAGGGGTCGCCCATCGCACGAGCGCGCGGCCACAATCCGGGGTAGCCGTCGGGTCGAGATTATCGGGACGCATGAGAATGCGCCCGGTCAGATAGCGTCTGGTATTCGAAGGATTGGCTTCGATGTGACCGCCAGAAAACCCAACAATTTTCAGCGGCTGACTGGCAAAAAGACCGCCAGCGTCACTTCGAAGCATAGCGCCATTGAGAGCACCAGATCTCAACGTATGGCCAAAAAGCAAGTCCCAAACGGCATCGAGATCGATCCGCATCTCCATACTGAATGAACAAGTTTCCCCACCGATCCGATCCGTGAGAAAGCCGCCCCATGCCGCGTCGTTAGTGTTGATCACAATGGAAGGCGGCAACAGCACGACATCAAGAGTCTTATCATGGAGTTCGAGCCGCGCCCGCAGCGTGCTCGGCACATGAGTCCCGACGGCCTCCAGTGCGGCCTGAGTCATGTAAAGCGAAGCGCCTGGCAGAACGCCGCCCATGACGATGTCCATTTTCCCTTGATCGAAACGATAGAAGCTAGGCACCTCATCGCGATCTAGGTGGGAGCCATAACGGCTTTTTATTTGATATTTTATTTCACGCACTCCGATGCGCATCAACGGGGTCAGCAGCTCCACTAACGCCGCCCGCGCCTCCGGTGTATCTTCGCGTAATGTCAGTATTATGCGAGTCGTGTTGTAACCACTAAACTTGTCCATAGCGTGACGAAGTTCGGAAACGCTAGGCGTGGACAAGACGACCCAAACTAGAGACCCTAGCGTAGCGACTGTCAGCAGCCATCCCCATCCCGGGGGCTGTTTAGATTTTTTATCCTTTCGCAACCCCATTTGCTTAGCAACTCTATTTACAAGCAAACCCATGAGCGCCAGAAAAAACAGCATTGCAAGAGGAATAACAAAAGCCATGACGACAGAGAATATAATCTGAAGCATGCCCATACGCGTAAGGTCTCTATCTGACGCCACATAATTAGGAGCAAAATTACCAGAACTTGAATATGAACTGAAGCGCTGGAGGTTTTCTGAGGAAAGCGGCTACCTCCGTGTGCGATCATCTGATGCATAAAGCCGCGCCTACCGTGCCATGTGCAGCCTGCGCCGGCTCGATCTCACCGCGCGGCTGAGTGAGATCCGCTGCCCCACCCTGGTGGTGCATGGCGACCGCGACCCGGCACGTACCTGGCAGCACGCCATGGCACTGGCCGAGGGCATCACCGGCGCCCGCCTGGCGCGGCTCGACGCCGGCCACACCCCGATGCTCGAGTGCCCCGGCCGGCTATCGCAGGCGCTGGGCGACTTCCTGACTAGCCGAAATACTGGGCGCCATTGATATCGACAATACTCCCCGAGACAAAGGCAGCGCCGTCACTGGCCAGCCACAGGGCAGCCGACGCGACGTCTTCGGGCACCCCGGCTCGCCCGGCGGGAATCCCGGCGATGGTATCGCGCTTGGAGGCCTCACTGGTGAAGGTAGCGTGGAACGGAGTGGCTTCGATAAAGCCCGGCGCCAGGGCGTTGACGGTGATGCCACGCCCGGCGACCTCCTTGGCCAGCCCGCGGGTGAAGCCGAACAGCGCGGCCTTGGCAGTGGCATAGGCGGTGGCACCGGGGTGGCCGCCGTTGCGCCCGGCCAGCGACGACAGCGTGATGATGCGCCCGCCCTCGGCGCCGAACAGCGGCAGCAGGTAGTGGGTCATCAGAAACACCGAGTCGACGTTGAGTGTCTGCACCTGACGCCACAGGGTATAGGGCATCTCCTCGATGCCGGCGCGCTGCACCAGACCACCGGCGTTATTGATCAGAATATCGACCCGGCCGCACTCGTCCCGCAGCCAGCCGGCGAAGTCGGCCACCGCCGCCTCGTCGGTGACGTCGAGCGCCCGTGCCAGCGCCGGTTCGCCACCGCTGGCGGTGAGCCCCTCGAGCGCCGCGGCATCGGGCTGATGCGTACGATAGGTGATCACCACGCGGGCCCCGGCCGCCGCCAGCGCGCGGGCGATGGCGTAGCCGATTCCCACACCACCACCGCTGACCACGGCGATACGGCCCTGCAGCTGCGATTCAGACATCGGGTTCCTCCTGGAAGAGACAGTGGTTTGACAGCGATGGCACGCCCGGGAGGCGAACGTCACGCGTCTGCAACAGGAGTCAGGATAGCGCCAGATGGGATAAGCGATGTCGGCCGTTGTCGTGTACGACCTAGGCGTCAGTGATCAGGCGCAGCCACAGTGCCGGGCTGGCGCCACCGCGCGCCTGGGTGTCGATCCAGCCGGCAGCTTCGAGCTCGGCGGCGGCGCGCCTGACCAGCGCGTGCTCGATGCCCAGATGACGCGACAGCTGGGCGCTGGATAACCCTGCACGAGACAGCTCTGAACAGGGCTGCGCTGAATGGGCACTGTCAGGACTGGCCAGCTCCGCCCTCTTCCCCGGTCCGGCGTCACGCAGCGACGCCAGCAGCAGTACCGCCAGCGGATCGAGCTCGGGGTGTGCCGCCTGGAGCGCCGTGAAACGACGCTCGAGGGCGGCGATATCGAGCTCGGGTTTCCCGCGCTCAGGCAAGGCGCGCGCTCGCTGCCAGACGCACGGCGACCGACTTCGATGCCGGCGTGTGGCTCTGCTCGCCCTTGTGATCGAGCGGGATCAGCGGATTGGTCTCCGGATAGTAGGCAGCGGCGCAGCCGGCGGGCGTGTCATAGGCGACGATCTTGAAGCCGTCGGCACGCCGTGTCACGCCATCCTCGGACTCGCCGATCAGATCGACCCACTGCCCGGCGGCGAAGCCCAGCCGCGCGATATCCTCCTGATTGAGGAAGATCACCCGGCGGCCGTTCTCGATGCCGCGGTAACGGTCATCGTAGCCGTAGACCGTGGTGTTGTACTGGTCGTGGGAGCGCATCGTCTGCAGCGTGATCCAGCCCTCCCGGACGGCGAGGCGCTGGTGCATCACCTCGGCCGGCAGCGCATCGTCGGAGAACTCCGCCTGGCCGCTGGCGGTGTCGAACTCGCGCCGCGCCACCGGGTTGGCCAACCAGAAGCCGCGCGGCTCACGCACCCGGGTATTGAAGTCGTCGAAGCCGGGAATCACCGCGGCGATATGCTCGCGAATGCGGTCGTAATCCTCGCGCAGCGTTGCCCACGCCACGCTGTCCTCGTCTCCGAACAGGCGCTCGGCGATGCCGGTGAGAATCGCCACCTCGGAGCGCAACGCCTTGTCCGCCGGGCGATTGATGCCCGCCGAGCCGTGCACCATGCTCATCGAATCCTCGACCGTGATCAGTTGCGCCTGACCCGCCGCGTTGCGATCGATCTCGCTGCGCCCCAGGCACGGCAGGATCAGCGCCTCGCGCCCGGTGATCAGATGGCTACGGTTGAGCTTGGTACTGATGAAAGCAGTCAGCGCGCAGTTGGCCATCGCCTGCTCGGTGACGCCGCTATCGGAGATGGCGCGGGTGAAGTTGCCGGCCAGGCCAATGAAGACCTTGCCCGGCTGGTCGCGCATCGCCTTGACCGCGGCCACCGAGTCGACCCCGTGGTGGCGCGGCATGGGGCACTGATAGTACGCCTCCAGCGCGTCGAGCAGCGCATCCGCGGGTTTCTCGAAGATCCCCATGGTGCGATCGCCCTGGACGTTGGAGTGGCCGCGCACCGGCGAGGTGCCGGCGCCGGGCTTGCCCAGGTTGCCGCACAGCATCAGCAGGTTGACGATCTCGCGCACGGTGGCCACCGAGTGCACATGCTGGGTGATGCCCATGGCCCAGCAGGCGATGGTGGCACGCGAGCGGGCATAGAGCTCGGCAGCCTCGCGCATTTCGCGCACCGACAGCCCAGACTGCGCCTCGAGATCGGCCCATTCGGTGGCCTCGACCCGGACCCGGTAAGCCTCCAGATGCGCGGTGTGCGCGGCCAGGAAGGCGTGGTCGAGCACGGCTTCACCGGCGGCATCGCGCTCGAACAGCGCCTTGGCCATGCCGCGCACGGCGGCCATGTCACCACCCAGCTTGGGGCGGAAGTAGAAGGTGCTGATGCGATGGCTGCCGTTGTGCAGCATCTCCATCGGCTTCTGCGGGTCGGCGAACTTCTCCAGACCGCGCTCCTTGAGCGGGTTGAAGGAGACGATGGTGGCGCCGCGCTCGGCCGCTTCGCGCAGCACACCCAGCATGCGCGGATGGTTGGTGCCGGGGTTCTGGCCGAACACGAAGATCGCCTCGGCGCGCTCGAAATCCTCCAGCCGCACGCTGCCCTTGCCGGTCCCCAGGGCCGCGGTGAGCGCCACACCGCTGGCCTCGTGACACATGTTGGAGCAGTCCGGCAGGTTGTTGGTGCCGAAGCGTCGTGCCAGCAGCTGGAATATATAGGCCGACTCGTTAGCGGCCTTGCCCGAGGTATAGAAGATGGCGTCGTCAGGGGTCGGCAGCGCCTTGAGTTCCTGCGCCACCAGGTCGAGCGCGGCCTCCCACGTGATCGGCTCGTAGTGATCGGTCTCGGCGTTGTAGCGCATCGGCTCCACCAGCCGCCCCTGATCCTCGAGCTGATAGTCGTCCCAGGTCTTGAGTTCGCTGACGCTGTGGCGCGCGAAGAACTCGCGCGTGACGCGCTTGGCGGTGGCTTCCCAGGTCACCGCCTTGACCCCGTTCTCACAGAACTCGAACGACGAGCCGTGTTCCGGGTCGCCCCAGGCGCAGCCGGGGCAGTCGAAGCCGTCGGGCTGGTTGAGCTTGAACAGCGAGCGCGCGTTGAGCAGCGGCGAACGGCTGTGCCACAGATGCTTGCCCACCGACTTGAGCGCGCCCCAGCCGCCGGCCGGGTTGCGATAGGAGAAGACCTTGGGATCGCGGGCCAGGCCCGCCAGCGGCGGCTCTTGGGCGGCTACGGAGGGGGCGTCAGAGGCTTGGCGAGACTGGGACATGGGGTTCCTTGCTGCGTGAAGGCGTGCGCTCGGCCACCTCGCCAGCGGCCGCGCGGCGCGCGCTGACAGGAGATCGCCTCGGTGGCAGGGGCGAGACCGGCTGGAGATCGGGCCATACGGGCGTGCGGCGACAGATCGCCGCCCGACGCCCAGGCATCGATTAATACCAAAGTATAATGTGCAAGTATAGTACGCCCGCTAACTAGTGGCTGTCGATACAGCCACCACTGAGGGCGTCAAGGCATGGCTTATCGGCCCCGCCGCGCCGAGCTTGAGCGCGTCGGTCCGAGACTTGTTGGATCGGAATAGCGGATCGGGCCAGCGGATCGGACGGATCAGCGGTCGCCTCGGCTCATCAGTTCGAGCCGCCGGCCGCGGTGGCAGTTGATCAGGGTGAGATTGCAGGCACGCGCCACTTCCACCGCCAGGCGCGAGGGGTAGGAGAGCGTCGCCAGGGTGGCGATGCCCGCGCGGACGCTCTTCTGCACCAGCTCCAGGCTGCAGCGGCTCGAGGTCATCGCCCAGGCGGCCTGACGGCCCTGGCGCAGCCCTTCACCGATCACCTTGTCGAGGGCATTGTGACGGCCGATATCGCGACCTGCGGCGATCAATTCGCCGTCGGCGGCGAAGCTCAGGGCCAGATGCATGCCACTCTCGGCACGTGCCTCCAGCGACGCCAGCCCGGTGCGCAGCGCCGTCGGGGCGGGAGGGCTGGCCGGCGCCAGGCGCGTCAGCCCGAACAGCAGCTGCGACTCCTCCTGCACGCCGCAGGCGCCGCAGCCACTGGTGGTGGTGGTGGCCCGCGCCTGCCCTGCCGCGCGGCGCTCGATACGCGCCGCCACGCCCAGGCGCACGCGGTGGCCATGGCGGCTGTTCTCGCAGGCCAGCGACTCGATATCGGCATAGCGGTCGATCACCCCTTCGCTGAAGGCGAATCCCACGGCCAGTGCCTCGAGCTGATCCGGCGTCGCCAGCACGGTGGCGTAGGCGGTGTCGTTGAAGAGAATCGAAACCGGCCGCTCCTGCGGCCCCGGCAGCGCGGCGAGATCGGTCTCGCTGCTGTCGTGGTAGGCGTCGGGAGCGTCATCGCCCTCTGGCTGAGAGACGGCCTGGGGCATGGAATGAGGAGAATCTGGCGTCATCGGCTGTCGCGGCTCTTCACGGGAAGCGGAAATCGAACCGAGCGGAGTTCGGTGGACGGAAAGATCGAGCGTAGCGGAGAGAATGCGCGAAGGGATAGCAGCAAGGCGGTATTCAAGGTCGTGCACGAAGCGTCCGGCGGCTCGCCGCCGGACGCTTCCCACCTCAGTTGGCGGCGTCCTGTACCGCTTCGCCACCCTCTTCGATGTCCTGGCCCGCGCCGCTGACGGTATTGCATCCGGAGAGGATGCCGGCACCCAGCAGGGCGAGCAGAGACAGCGCAATGAGTCGTTTCATCGTTATCGTCCTCCTTAACGTTTCTTGGCGAGTGGCCCGAGATGCCACCGGAGCCGGATTCTGGCCGGCTCAGTGTCAACATAGCAGAGGCGCACCCGGTGCGCGTCGTCCCCGGTCGCCGGCGCCCAGCCGCGGCCGAGGCGCTCGACGCCGGCGCCTGGCCGCCCGTAGAGTAGGCGCTTTCTGACGCCGATCTGCCGGAGCCGCCATGCCGATCTTCACCCTCGACCCCCGCCTCGCGCAGGATAGCCTGCAAGTCACCGACCTGGGGCTGTGCCAGCTGCGGCTGAGCCGCGATGCCCGCTACCCCTGGGCGATCCTGATTCCGCGGCGCCCCGAGGTGATCGAGCTCTACCATCTCGAGACCGAGGAGCAGGCCCAGCTATGGCGCGAGGGCACGCGCCTGGGCGAAGCGATGATGCGCCACTACGCGGGCGACAAGCTCAATGTGGCAACGCTGGGGAACATGGTGCCGCAGCTGCATCTGCACGTGATCGTGCGCACCCGCGGGGATGACGCCTGGCCGGGGCCGGTCTGGGGCCAGGGCGAGGCGCGCGCCTATACCGAGGCCGACCTGGAGACCCGCCGCGGCGAACTCGAGCGGCTGGCGCGCGAGGCCGGTCTCCTCGCCTGAACTCAGGAAGCGCTATGTGCCCCCGGCAGCAGCGGCGAACCCGAAGCCGCACCCGGCGTCCCGAGAAAGGGCGCGCCGGGTGCCGGGCCCTGCTGCCACTGGGCCAGGCTGAGCGAGAGGCCCAGCGCCAGGATCACCGCGCCGCCGGCAAAGCCGACCCAGGCGCCCCACGGCCGACGCCCGGAGAGCGGCGCCAGGCGCCGCTGGGTCCACTCCCGCGCCAGCACGCTCGCCAGCGCCAGCGATGACACCGTCAGCGCGGTGCCCAGCGACATCGCCAGTACCGCCACCACGCCCTTGCCGAACTGATCCAGCAACGCCGAGGCGCCCAGCAGCAGCACCGCGCCGCTGCAGGGGCGAATGCCGATGGAGAGCACCGTCAGCGCCGCCGTACCCCAGGCCTGGGCGCGCTGGGGTGAAACGTGATGGTCATGGCCACAGCCGCAACCGGCGCCGTGATCATGGATATGTTCATGGCTGCGATCATGAGCGTGATCATGGTCATGAGCGTGACCAGCCGCCGCCCGAGGCGCGGCGTGCCAGCGCCACAGCCGACGCAGCGAGCGCCAGCACAGCCACAGCCCGACCAGCGCCACCATCACGAAGCTCGCCAGTTCCGCCTGATCGACGCTGGCCATCGCCTCGCGGGTCAGCCAGCCGAGCCCGAACACCAGCACCGCGACCAGCGCGATCGCCATCAGCCCCTGAAGCAGCGAGGCGAGCGCGGAGAGTGCGATGGCGCGCCGCCAGGCCCCGCCCTGGGAGGCGAGATAGGTGCTCAACACCACCTTTCCATGGCCCGGCCCAGCGGCGTGGAAGACGCCGTAACCGAAGCTGACACCGAGCAGCACGCTCCAGGTGGCAAGCCCCGGTGCGCGGTCGATGGCGGTGATCGCCGCGGTCAGGGCGTGATAGAGATCGCGCTGCCACAGCACCACCTGCACCGCCGCCTGCTGCCACCAGCCGAGCCAGTAGATCAGGGCGGCGGCGAGCAGCACACCACCCAGTGCCAGCGCCATGCTGCGCCAGGGGGTCAGCCGGGACATCGAATCTCTCCGGTTTCGGCGAAGAAGCGCCCCAGATTGGGCTCGCCGTTATCGGTCTTGTCGAGCATCGCCGCCTCCATCACCTTCTGCGGATCGGGCTTGGCCTTGACGATACGCGTGGTGCAGCCGGGCGGCGCGTTGGACAGGGTAAGCGCCTCGGGTAGCGGCTGGGAGCCGTCGGCATTGGCCTCGTGGACCATCTCGATGTAATAGGTGGGATCGAAGACACGATAGCGCAGCAGGTGCCCGCCCAGCGCCACCGGCTGCGCCAGCGGCAGCACGAACTGGAACACCAGCCGCTCGCCGTCGATCTCGGTGTTGGTGTCGACCACCTCGGCCTGGGCCAGTTCGCGCCCGTCGAGATCGATCCAGGTCAAGTTGTGCTGGGTGGCGAGGTTGTTGCGGATCTCGGTGCCGAGGGCATCCAGCCGTACCGCCATGCTGCTGTCGTCATCGACGTTGGACAGCTCCTCCATCACCACCTGGCTGTAGAAGGGGTCCATGCGCCAGCGCTGACGCAGCGCCTCCAGCCGACCCTGGGCGTCGAACTCCCCGCGCACGCTGATATCGACCCAGCCGTGGGGGTGGGCCGAAGCCAGCAGCGGCCAGCCCAGCGTACACACGCCCACCACCACGCCCAGGGCCAGATTCAGGTTCAGCCACCGTGTCAGACCCCGTTTCAACCTTTGGCTCACCCCCTGGCTCAGCCTCTGGTCAAGACGCCGCCGAGCCAGATGAGGCCGAAAGGCATGCGACTTGCCGGTCACGGCAGCAGCCCCAGGCGGCGCTGCACGTCGATGAACAGCGGATCGAGCGCGGCGGCGTCCAACGGCTGACCGCCGCGACGCCCGCTCAGGGTTAGATAGGTATCTCCGTTCTGCAGTACCAGCCCCGGCGGGCGCTGGCTGCCGCCGCTGACCTCGGCGTGCACCTCGTAACCACTGCGCGAGGCGAGCACCGCATCGATCTGGCGCAGGTCGCCGTCGGCCTGACGAATCACGAAGCCGCGCTCGGCGAGCATCGCCAGGGTGGCGCGCAGGGTGGCATCTTCGCTGGCGCTGACGGCAATGCTGCGCGGCTGCGCCGGCGGATTCACAGCGCACCCGGCGAGCCCCAGCAGCAGGCCCAGGATCAGCGCGCGGCACAGGCCCACGCTACCGCGGCGCGGGAGGGCGGGCAGCAACCGGCTCATGGGCTCACCCCCGCCGCCGGCGCCGCCAGCCGGGACTCGATCGACTGGCGCAACTGGGCGCAGAAGCCGGGCTGGTTGTAGCTGCGCGCGTCGATCAGGTAGCCGTTGTGGTCGACCACCACCGAATCGCGATCGACAAAGGTGGTCGCCTCGGGGGTGACCACCGAGACCCGCTCGATCTGCACCGGATCGGTGTTGTAGCCGCCGCCGAAGCCCTGGAAGACGCCCAGCGAGTAGCCGTGGCCCCCGCCAAGGCCGAAGCCGCCCCAGAAGCCGGTGCGTCCGAAGGGGCTATCGACCGCCCCCAGCCCGGGCTGGGCGGTGCGCCGCTCGGCGCTGACCAGGCCCAGCTTGGCGTCGGTGTCGAGCACCTGATAGCCCTGCTGCTCCAGCGCCTGGCGGGTGGCGCGCAGGCGCGCCAGGGTCTCCCCGGTGGCCGGCCACTGGCAGGCGGCGGGCAGTGAATCCGACCGGTTGGCGGCCAGCGGTGCCGGCGTGGCCAGAGACTGGCAGCCGCTGGTCAGCGCCACCACGGCGCCGACGACGAGCCAACCGGTGGAGCCTGGACGCGTCGCGCGGGGCCACCGGCAACGCCAGGATGATGGTTTCATGGCACTCTCCTCGAGAGGCAACGGCGAACAGCGTGAGCATGCCAGTTGGCCCTTCGCCGGTCCATGTCCATTAGGCGTTGCACGAAAACTGTCTGCGCTCCACCGCATGCCGCGGGCAGGGCCGTCGCCGCGGCCGTCGAACGACGCTATGCTGGTGACGCCACTGCCCCCACGCCGTCAGCCACAGCCGAGGATTCGATGAAGATCGTCATTGCTCCCGACAGTTACAAGGACGCGCTCAGCGCCCGCGAGGCCGCCGCCGCCGTGGCCCGCGGCATCGCCCGCGAATGGCCCGAGGCGAGCCTGCACGAGTGCCCCATGGGCGATGGCGGCGAAGGCACGCTGGATGCGCTGCTTGCGGCCACCGGCGCCGAGCGGCGCCGTGCCCGGGTACAGGATGCGCTGGGCCGCCCCGCCGAGGCGCACTGGGGCTGGCTCGCCGCGTCGCACACCGCCTTCATCGAACTGGCGGAGGCGAGCGGGCTGCAGGCCCTGACGCGTGACGAGCGCACCGCCCTTCACAGCACCACCCATGGGGTCGGCGAGCTGATTCTGGCCGCGCTGGACGCCGGCGCCCGCCACCTGGTGCTGACACTGGGCGGCAGTGCCACCAACGACGCCGGTGCCGGCATGCTGGTGGCCCTCGGCGCCCGGCTGCTGGATGGCGACGGCCAGCCGCTGCCCGCGGGCGGCGCGGCGCTGGCCGAGCTGGCGACACTCGATCTCGATGGCCTCGACCCGCGGCTGGCCTCATTGACGGTTCAGACCGCCGTCGACGTCGATAACCCGCTGCTCGGGTCCCAAGGGGCCAGCGCCATCTTCGGCCCGCAGAAAGGCGCCAGCGACGCCGACGTCGAACGTCTCGACGCGGCGTTGGCGCACTTCGCCGACCACGCCGCTCAGGTCCTCGGCGAGGACCACCGCGAGCTGCCCGGCGCCGGCGCCGCCGGCGGCATGGGCTTTGCCGCCCGCGCCTTTCTCGCTGCCGAGCTGCGCCCCGGCATCGAGCTGGTCATGGCGCAGGTCGGGTTCGATGCACTGCTCGCCGGCGCCGACTGGGTGATCACCGGCGAAGGTCAGCTCGACGGTCAGAGCCTCTCCGGCAAGACACCGATCGGGATCGCCCGGCGCGCGCAGCAGGCCGGGGTGCCCAGCGTGGTATTGGCCGGTCGGCTGGGCGACGGCTGGCAGGCGGCCTTCGACCACGGCGTCACCGCTGCCTTCGCTCTCGCCGACGGCCCGCTCACCCTCGACGCCGCGCTGGACCGCTGTGCGGCGCTGCTGGAGGACAACGCCCGCAGCCTGGCACGGGTGTGGCGCGCCGAGCGCGAGCGTGCCTGAGAGGATATCCTCTTCCCGCGGACGGCTATGATATCTCAGAGGGTGTTTACAAATTCGACGAGCGAAGACAAGACAAGGCGAAATCGATCGAAAAAGCGGAGTTTACATGGAGTAAATGAGTACTTTGAGATCGATTTCAACGCCGTATTGTCGAGCGCAGGCATTTTGTAAACACTCTCTCGGATAGTCGGGGCCTATGCCGGCCATACCCAGGCTTGGCTGGGCAGCGGCGGCATGGCGGCATACACTTTGGTCGCGCCCATCTCTTTCTAAGGAGGAATGTCATGTCGGATACCAACGCCATCGGCCTGCACGCATCCGCAGCCGAGCAGCTCGCGGAAAAACTCAATGCGCTGCTGGCCAACTACCAGATCTTCTACATGAACACGCGTGGCTACCACTGGAACGTCAAGGGCGAGCAGTTCTTCGAGCTGCATGCCAAGTTCGAGGAGATCTACACCGACCTGCTGACCAAGGTCGACGAGGTCGCCGAGCGTATCCTGACCCTGGGCTACCAGCCGCTGCACGCCTACAGCGACTACTTCTCGGTGTCGAAGATCCAGGAGGACACCAAGGTCTCCGACGGCAAGCAGTGCGTGCGCGGGCTGGTCGAGGGCTTCCAGGTGCTGATCGAGCTGCAGCGCGATCTGCTCTCCCAGGCCAGCGACGCCGACGACGAGGGCACCGCCTCGCTGGCGAGCGACTATATCCGCGAGCAGGAGAAGACGGTCTGGATGCTCAACGCCTACCTCGGCTGACGCGTTCGCTCTCACCGCCGCTGATGACGACGATGCCGCCCTCCGGGGCGGCATCGTCTTTTGGGCCCGGTTTATCTCGCCGATAGTCGCGTTTCATTAAACTTCGCCCCGCCCCAGCCGATGTTGTGCGTTACCCACCATGAGCCTTGCAACCCGGCAGGCTCGCGGCTTACTTCCCGCACCGCGGAGGCAGACCATGTCCCTCGATACTCCCGCCGACAGCTCCGACTCACTCGCCGCCCCGCCACTGGAGGCGCTGTGGCAGGCGGTCAACCGCTCCCAGGCCGTGATCGAGTTCGATCTCGACGGCCACGTGCTCGACGCCAACGCGCGTTTCCTCGAAGCCATGGGCTATCGCCGCGACGAGGTGGTGGGGCAGCACCACCGCCTGTTCTGCGATGAGCGCTACGCCCAGAGCCGCGCCTATCAGGAGTTCTGGACGCGCCTGGGGCGCGGCGAGTTCGTCAGCGGCGAGTTCAAGCGCGTCACCCGCCAGGGCGAGGATATCTGGCTGCAGGCGACCTACAATCCGGTGCTCGATGACGAGGGCAAACCGCACAAGGTGATCAAGCTGGCCTCGGACATCACCCTGCAGAAGCGTGCCGTCGCCGAGTACGAGGGCAAGGTCAAGGCGATCGATCGCGCCCAGGCGGTGATCGAGTTCGATCTCGACGGCCATGTGCTCACTGCCAACCAGCACTTCCTCAATACCGTGGGCTACACCCTGGATGAGATCGAAGGGCGTCACCACGCGCTGTTCTGCCAGCCGGACTACGCCAAGAGCGACGACTACTGCCAGTTCTGGGCGCGGCTGCGCCAGGGCGAGTTCTACAGCGGCGAGTTCCGCCGTCTCGACAAGCGCGGTCACGATATCTGGCTGCAGGCCAGCTACAACCCGATCCTGGACGCCAGCGGGCGCCCCTACAAGGTGATCAAGTTCGCCCACGACGTCACCGCCGAACGCCTGCGCAACGCCGAGTTCGAGGGCCGGATCAACGCCATCGACCGCGCCCAGGCAGTGATCGAATTCGACCTCAAGGGCAATATCCTCGCCGCCAACCAGAACTTTCTGGATACCCTGGGCTACCACGCCGACGAGATCGAGGGTCAACACCACCGCATGTTCTGCGCGCCCGATCATGTGGTCAGCCGCGAGTACCGCGACTTCTGGCTGGCGCTGAGCCGTGGCGAACTGTTCGACGGCCGCTTCATGCGTCTGGGCAAGCATGGACGCCGGGTCTGGATCCAGGCTACCTACAACCCGATCTTCGATGCCGACGGCAAGCCCTACAAGGTGATCAAGTTCGCCACCGACATCACCGCCGAGGTCGAGCTGGAGGAGCATATCCAGGCCCAGACCGAGGCCATGAGCCAGTCGATCCACGCGCTCAACGCGTCCATTGCCTCGATCGCCGAGAACACCCAGCTGACCCGCTCGCTGGCCCGCGAGACCCAGCAGGAGGCCGGCCGCGGCACCCAGTCGCTGAACGATTCGCGCGAGGCGATGGCAGCGATCCAGAAGTCGTCCGAGGATATCGATGCGATCGTCAAGGTGATCGGCGAGATCGCCTCGCAGACCAACCTGCTGGCGTTCAATGCCGCGATCGAGGCCGCCCGCGCCGGTGAGCACGGGCTGGGCTTCTCGGTGGTTGCCGACGAGGTGCGCAAGCTGGCCGAGAAGTCCGCCGACGCCACACGTCAGATCAACCGTCTGTTGGGCGAATCGCTCAAGCGTATCGACAGCGGTAACGCCGTGACCCAGCGCGCCACCGACTCGTTCGCGCGCATTGTCGAGGGGGTGGCCCAGACCACCGACTCGATCGAGGAGATCGCCACCACCGCCAGCGCCCAGCTCGAGACCGCCAATCAGGTGGATACCGCGATCCGTGAACTGGCCCGGGCGACCCGCGGCGAGGAGCGGGCGAAATCATGAGCGCACGCGTCTTCGGCATCCTGCGCGTCGGTGCCGGCGATGTCGCGCTCGATGCCCACGATCTGCAAGAAGTAGTGCGCCTGGAGCGCCTGCCACCACCACGGCCGCGGGCGCCGGCATGGTCGCGGGGCACACTGTCGCTGCGTGGCCAGCCGCTACCGCTGGTCGACCTGGCCGGGCTGCTGCAGCTCGATCATGACGTCTCGGCAGCGTCCACTCTCGATACCCCTGATAAACGCCATGTCGACGGCGCCCGGAGCAGTGGCCACAGCCAGAGCAGGTCCCAGGCCAGCTTCGTCGCCGTGGTGGCGCATCGCGGTGCGCGTTTCGGGCTGTGTGTGAGCCAGATCGTGGACGTGATCGAAGTGCTGGCTGACCAGCAGCATGCGGTGAGCCACGGCGACGGCAGCACCCTGGCACTGACGCCTTCGCTGATCGATCACCCGAGCCTGGCAAACCCGGCGTACCTGCTCGATCTGGATGCGCTGTTCGCGCTGGAAGAGATGGTCGCGGTGACACCGTCGCCAGCGCTGACCGAGCGCCAATCGTCCGACGCTTCGGCGCCGCCGACACTGACCAGTGACGCCACGCCGACGCGGATCAGCGCCCGGCGCTGGCTGATCGTGGAGAGTGGCGGCCAAGCGCTGGCGCTGGATACCGAGATCGTCGGCGAGGTCGCCAACTGCCCCGAGATCGAACCGCCGCCGATCGAACTCGACGCTTACCTCGGCAACGTCACGCTGCGCGGTGCACGGCTGCCCCTGTTCGCCCCCGGCGAGTTGATCGGGCGCGCCCCGCAGCGCGCACGGCCCAGCTACATGGTGGTGCTCGCTGGCCCCGAGGGGCGTCTGGCACTGGCCCTGGAACACGTCACCGCGCTCAGTGCCGACGGCACCCTGTCGCCCGCCGGCCCGGGGCAGCCGGCGGCGGTGGCCGGACTGGTCGTCGGCCCCACGGGGCGCGATGCGCTGGCGCTCGATCACCGGGAGCTGCTGTCGGCGCTCAATCTGAGTGCGCTGGCGCGCCTGCATGCGCGGCTCGACGGCACCCAGACGGGCAGCCCGACCGCCGAGCACCAACCCCGGCGACGCTTCGCGCTGGTGCGCTTCACCTGTGACGGAGACTACACCACGTTGCTCGATCAGCTCGACGCGGTCGACGTCGCCCCCACCGACTATCTCAAGAGCGGCGGTGACCCGCGCTTCGTCGGCGTCTGGCGCCGTCACGGGCACAGTGTGGCCCTGGTCGATCTGCGCCACCTGCTGGGTCGCGACGCGTCGCGCCCACCCCAGCACGTGCTGATCGCCGACAGCGGCCAGGGGCTGATCGGCTTTCTCGCCGACGCGGTGCAGCGCATCGACTACGTCGAGGCGGCCGAAGAGAGTCTGGTGGTGCGCTGGCGCGGTGACATCGACCCCGAGGCCCCAGCGATCGAACGCGCCAAGCGGCTGGTGGCGCTCGGCGTCGGCGCCCGCCATCAGGTGATGGCGATGATCTGCCTGCAGGGCCTGGCCATGGACCTGGCGGCGAGCAGTGCAGCGCTGCCGAAAGCCGACGACACCGCCGAGCCCGTCTAGTCCGACCTGCCCGGCTCCGAACGGATTCGCGCACCCGGTGCGGCATCGCTCTCGCCGCTACCGGTATGCGCGCCGTCTTCGGCGCGCTCGCTCTTGCCATGGCCACTCTCGCCATGGCCACTCTCGCCATGGCCACTCTCGTTAGGGCCGCTCTCGGCGTGCTCACCCTTGGTGTGCGCATCCTCGGCACGCCCGTTCTCTTCGTCTTCACCCACGCGACTCGCGTCGGCGCCGCGCGGCGTTCGATCGAGTGCCACTTCGTCGGCGTCTGCCCCCGCCTCCCGGGTCAGATGTTCGGGCAACGCGCGCTTCATGCGTACGCCGAGCTTCTCCAGCGCCAGCGCCTGGCCGACCAGACTGCCCTGGCCGGTGGCGAGCCGCCCCATGGCCTGGTCGTAGCTGCCCCGGGCACGGCCCAGGTGGCGCCCGACATCCTCGAGACTCGAGACGAAGCCCTGGAACTTGTCGAGCAGCTTGCCGGCGCGCTCGGCAATATGACGCGCGTTCTCGTTCTGGCGCTCCAGGTTCCACAGGCTCGCCACGGTGCGCAGGCTGGCCAGCAGCGTGGTCGGCGTGACCACCACGATGTCGCGCGAGAAAGCGTCCTGGAACAGGGTGTCATCGAACTGGAAGGCGACCGCGAAGGCCGGCTCGATGGGCATGAACAGAAACACGAAGTCGGGCGAGCGCAGCCCCGGCAGACGCGGGTAGTCACGCCCCGCCAGCCCGTCGATATGCGCGCGGATCGCCTGCACGTGGGCGCGCAGCGCCTGCTCGCGCTCGGCGTCCTCCTCGGCATTGACGTAGCGCACATAGGCGTTGAGCGAGACCTTGGCGTCGACGATCAGATGCTTGTCGTCGGGCAGGTAGATCACCGCATCGGGGCGCTGACGCCCCTGCTCGCCCTCGATCGAGACCTCGCGGCGGTACTCGATATCGCGGCGCAATCCGGAGCGTTCGAGCACCGACTCCAGCATCACCTCGCCCCAGTTGCCCTGCATCTTCTTGTCGCCCTTGAGCGCTCGGGTCAGGTTGGCCGCCTCTTCGGTGATCTGACGGTTGAGGGTGGCGAGCTGGTCGATCTGCACCTTGAGCGTGGTGCGCTCGCGCACCTCCTCACCGTGAATCTCCTCGAGACGCTGGCGGAAGCCGCTGACCTGCTCGCGGAAGGGCTTGAGCAGCGCCTCGAGGCTGTCTCGGCTCTGGGCGCTGTAGGCACGCTGGCGCTCGTCGAAGATCCGCCCCGCCAGCGCCTCGAACTCCTGGGCCAGGCGCGCCTTGGCCTGCTCCAGAAGCTCCAGGCGCTCGGCATGCTGGCGCTGCTGCTGCTCGTTCAGGGTCTCGAGTCGACCATAGCGCTCGCGCAGATCGGCCAGGCGCGCATTGAGACTCTCCACCTGCTGGTCGCGCTGGGCCAGTTGACGCTTGAGTTCGGCCTCGCGCTCGCGCAGTTCGTCCTGCTGGGCATCGCTCTGGGCCAGCTCCTGCTCCAGGCGCTGGCGCTGGCTCTCCGCCTCGCGCAGCCGCGCGCCGAGCCCTGCCCCCCTCGCGCTTGCCTGACGCCACTGCCACAGCGCCACCCCGCCAGCCAGCGCCAGCACACAGGCCAGCCCCCAGGCGAGCGCCACCGTATCCGCGTTCATCGCGCTCTCCATCCGCTCATGCCCTCCATGATCCTACCGCCGCCCGCCAGGGCCGCCTTGCACTCTCGCCCTCATGTTCCACACTGAGGGGCGGGCAACACGTGGACCGGGATGGCCCACGACCCCATACACTCCATGACACATCACGACCAGGAGGTCACGATGGCTCAGCAACTCAACGGTAAACGCGTCGCCATTCTCGCCGCCGACGGCTTCGAGGAGTCCGAACTTGCCTCTCCCCGCGCCGCACTGCAAGGCCAGGGCGTGGAAACTCACGTCATCACCCCGGACGGCAAGGGTATTCGCGCGTGGGCCGAGACCGATTGGGGTGACACCTACGAGGCCGACAAGGCACTCGATGCCGCCAACCCCAGCGACTACCATGCGCTGGTACTGCCGGGCGGCCTGTTCAACCCGGACACCCTGCGCCTGAACGACAAGGCGCTGGCCTTCGTCAAGGCGTTCTTCGAGGCCGGCAAGCCGGTCGCGGCGATCTGCCATGCGCCCTGGATCCTGATCAACGCTGGCGTGGTCGAGGGGCGCAAGCTCACCTCGGTGGCGTCGGTCGCTCAGGATCTCAAGAATGCCGGTGCCCATTGGGTGGACGAACCGGTGGTGGTCGACAGCGGCTTTGTCACCAGCCGCACACCGAAGGATCTCGATGCCTTCAACGCCAAGCTGCTCGAAGAACTGGCCGAAGGCCGGCACAGTCATCAGCACGCCTGAGCGTCACCCCGCACGAGACCGAACGCCCGCCGTCAGGCGGGCGTTTTCGTGTGCTTTGCGGGATCGCCCTGTGCTCCGCATACTCAAGGCACTCGACCCAGGAACCGCCAGCCCGTGACCCACTTCCCCTCTTCATCGCGCCGCCTGCCGCGCCTGTTCATCGGCAAGCTGGCCCACTTCGCCAAGAAACTGGTGCGCCTGTTCACACGGCCGGTGCGCCGAGACAGTGGCCGTGGCGGGGTCGTGGTGCACCCATTTCGCGGCTATGGCTCCCAGCGCGAAGCCTTCATCATGGGGCGCGTGTTCCGTCAGCCAGGGCGCCTGCTGGCGTGGCAGGAGGGCGGCATGATGCAGGACGTGGTCGATATCGCCCGCCGCGTAGTACGCCGCGGCATCGCCGAGGCGCGGGTCGACATCCGACTCGGCGCCACCCACGCTTCGGTGACCACCGACCGCGATGGCTACTTCTATGCGCATATCGAGATCACCCATACCCTCCCCGCCGACGCGATCTGGCACACCGCCAAGCTGCAGGTGATTTCCGAAGAGGACGCGATCAGCACCGAGACCGAGGTCTACATCCCCCCGGCCAGCACCGACCTGATCGTGATCAGCGATATCGATGACACCGTGATGTACACCGGGGTCGCCAACAAGCTCAAGATGCTCTATCGGCTGTTCGTCGAGACCGCCGACCGGCGCACCGCCTTTCCCGGTGTTGCTGCGCTCTATCGTGCGCTCTACGGCGGTGTCGAGGGCAATCGCAAGCGCCCCATGCTCTATGTCTCGCGCGGGCCCTGGAGCATCTACGAGATGCTCGAAGCGTTCTTCAACATGAACCGCATTCCGGTCGGCCCGATCCTGTTCCTGCGTGAGTGGGGCATGACGCTCAAGCGCCCCTGGCCGCGCAAGGCGGAGGAGCACAAGTCGGACGTGATCCGCAACATGCTGGCGCTCTACGAAGACCTGCCCTTCGTGCTGATCGGCGACAGCGGCCAGCGCGACCCGGAGGTCTATACCGAGATCGTCAAGGCGCACCCGGACCGGGTGCGCGCGATCTATATCCGCAAGGTGGACGACGACCCGGCGCGCGACGCCGCGATCGCAGCGCTGGCCGAAGAGCTGCGTCAGGCCGGCTGCGAACTGGTGCTCGCCCGCGACAGCGTGAGCATGGCCGAGCACGCCCGCGACAAGGGGCTGATCTCGGAGGAGGGTTGCGAGGCGGTACGCGCCGATACCCGCGCCCAGCAACAGCGAGAGTGATGCGCTGTGGCGGTGCTCTGACACCATGGATGGGATGAGGCGTCAGGCCCGGGGCGCGCACGCCATCAGCGCATCGATATCCCCCGAGACGATGTGCGCCAGGTGTTGCGTAATGGTCTCGATGGGCCAGTCCCACCAGGCAAGTTCGTTGAGCCTGGCCACGTCTTCCGCCGCGAAGCGCTGTTTGATCGGTTTGGCCGGATTGCCACCCACGATGGTATAGGCCGGCACATCGGAGACCACCACGGCGCGTGAAGAGACAATGGCACCATTGCCGATGGTGACACCTGGCATGATCAGCGCGTCGTAGCCAATCCAGACATCATGACCGATGACGGTGTCACCCTTGAACGGCAAGTCACCCGCTTCCGGCATGACCTTTTCCCAGCCGTTGCCAAAGATCTGGAAAGGATACGTGGAGATGCCTGAGAGCTTGTGATTGGCCCCATTCATGATGAAGGTCGCGCCACGCGCGATGGCGCAGAACTTGCCGATGACCAGCTTGTCGCCAATGAATGGGAAGTGGTAGAGGACGTTGCGTTCGAAATTCTCCGCCCCTTCCGGGTCGTCGTAGTAGGTATAGTCGCCGACGACGATATTCGGATTCCGCACCGTATTCTTGATGAAACAAACCTGCGGGAACCCTGCCATGGGGTGCTTGGTGTCTGGGTTCGGACCGTGCACGGCGTTTCTCCAACGACTTTTCCAACGCGTTTCTTCAACCCCAGGGGAGCAGTCGCACTCCGCCGCGGGGTGTCGAAGCGCGCTGTCGTTGTCAGGCCGGCGTCATGACGTCACCGGCCTGAAGATACCTATCCGGCAGGGGCCTTTCAGGCCGCGCGGCCGGAGCCGATATCCGCCACCAGCGCCTTGAGGACCCGCCAGAACTCCTCGACCGAGGCGATCTCGGTGCGCTCGGTGGGCGAGTGGGCGCCGCGGATCACCGGGCCGAAGGAGATCATCTCCAGCTGCGGGTACTTGCTGCCGATGATGCCGCACTCGAGCCCGGCGTGGATCACCTTGACCGCCGGCTCCTGGCCCAGGGTCTCCTGGTGCAGACGCTTGAAGCGGGCCAGCAGCGCGCTGTCGGCGCTCGGTGTCCAGCCCGGATAGCCGTTTTCGACCCGAGTGCGCGCGCCGATCAGCCCGAAAAGCGCGGTAAAGCGGTCGGCCAGGTTGCGCGTGGCGCTGTCGCGCAGCGAACGCACCAGCGCGCAGAGGTGGAAACGCCCGTTCTCCAGCGTCACCACGCCGAGGTTGTTGGACGTCTCGACCACGCCCGGCACTTCCACGCTCATGCGCTCGATGCCGTAGGGCGAGGCATGCAGCGCCGCCACCAGCAGGTCGGTGGCGGTGTCGGTCAACGCCTCGGCCTCGTCGCAGGAGAGCTCGCCCGACGAGAGCGTCAGGGTGACGCCGTCGTCGACACCGGCCAGCTCGTCGCGGTAGAGCGCCTGCAGCTCGGCCAGGGTCGCTTCCAGCGCCGGCAGATGGCTCGCGTTGACCACGATGGTGGCGAAGGCTTCCCGCGGCAGAGCGTTGCGCAGGGTGCCGCCGTGGTAGTCGACCAGACGGATGTCGTACTCCTCCAGTGCCCGCAGCGCGCGCACCAGCAGTCGGTTGGCGTTGCCCCGCTCCTTGTGGATATCGACCCCGGAGTGACCGCCGACCAGACCGGTGAGCGCGAGACGCCGCATCACCTCTTCCTCGTCACAGCCGCGCATCGGCAGGTCGGCATCGATCACCACGTCGGCACCGCCGGCGCAGCCGATGTAGACCTCGCCGCGATCCTCGGAGTCGAGGTTGAGCAGATAGCGCCCTTCGAGCCAGCCCTCGTCGAGACCCAGCGCGCCCTTCATCGAGGTCTCTTCTTCCAGCGTGAACAGCGCCTCGATCGGCCCGTGGGCGATGTCGTCGGTTTCCAGGATCGCCAGCGCAGCGGCCACGCCGAGGCCATTGTCGGCGCCCAGGGTGGTGCCACGGGCGTGCAGCCAGCCCGCGTCGACGTAGGTGTCGAGCGGGTCGTTGAGAAAGTCGTGGGGGCGGTCGGCGTTGGCCTGGGTGACCATGTCCAGATGGCCCTGGAGAATGATCCCCGGCACCGACTCGCAGCCGGGCGTGGCCGGCTTGCGGATACGCAGGTTACCGCTGCTGTCGCGATCGTGGGCGAGCCCCTGGGCATCGGCCCACTGCTCCAGCGTTTCCACCAGTCGGGCTTCGTGCCCCGAGGCGCGCGGCGTGTTGCACAGGGTACGGAAATGACGCCAGACGGGTTCGGGGGAGAGCGTTAACAGATGATCGTTCATGTCGATTCCGGCCTCGCCGACACCGGCAGGCGGCGGCAGGCTTCCAACGGTGAAGGAAGAGAAGGGCCCGGCCCGCAGCGCGGCGGGCGGCCTGTTTCTGCGTGCCAACACCTTACTCGCCCGGCGCCGGCTTGACCATATCGCCGCCTTCACCGGCCGCTGCGAGCAGGCCACGGGCGAGCGCCCGGGCGCTCTCCTGGCGCCCCCGCCGGCCGTCGTCCGAGAGGCGTTCGTCATGGCCCTGGAACAGGGCCGCCACTGCGGTGGCAATGGCTGACGGCGTACCCAGCGCTGAGGCGGCATCGCCGCCCGGCGCATTGTCCGCCTTGACAGACGCCACCTCTCCCCCGGGCACGGGCTGGCGTCGCCACCAGTCGAGCCACGCCTGGCGCAGCCAGGGCCGCACCAGGGCCAACTCGCCACCACCGGCGGCAAACCAGGCCAGTCGCGCCTCGACCACCGAAGAGGCCGGGTCGGGCTCCCCTTCCCACAACAGTGCCGCCGCCACCTCGGGGTCGAGATCCCGCGCCGCCTGGCTGAGCAGATCCGGCAGCAGCAGACGGAAATCCATTGCCATGGTGGCCAGCGCATCCCGCGCCACAGGCGTCAGCCCCCGCCCCAGCATCAGTGCCGGCTCGCCGCTGGCCGCCTCGCGGGTCAACCCCAGGCGCAGGCTCACGAACCCGGCCCGGCGCCAGAAGGCGATCAGCCCCGGTTCGGCGCCGAAGCTGACGCCGAGCCGACCGACCCCTGCGGCACCGGCTTCCTCGGCCACCGCAGCGAGCAGTTGGCTGCCCACACCACGGCGGCGCCAGGCCGGATGCACGGCGATCCGCATGAGTCGCCACCAGCGCACGCGGGCCGCGTCGAGGTGGCCGCCATGGAACGCCAGCGACTGCGCCATCAGGTGCCCCCGCGGGCGGCGTCTGCCTTGGTGGATCTCCTCGGCCAGGGCGGCGTCGAAGCCCCCCTCCGGCTGGACCACGGCGATCGCCACCAGCGTCTCGCCGAGCATCACCGCCGGCAGCATGACCTCGGGGCCGTCGAGCAGATGACGCAGATCGCTGGGCGCGGTGCGGTAGTGGGCCTGCACCAGCAGTCCGAAGACCTGGGCCAGCCGCTCGGGGTCCGCCGCCAGTGCCTCGCGGTCGAGCCAGACCACCTGCGGCGCGTGGCTGACGGCGCTGGCCGCCACCGTTTCGGCGCTCGCCGCCTCGGCATCGAGGCACAGCAGATCGCGGGTCAGCGCCTCCAGCGGGTCGCCCTCGGCCCAGCGCACCGGCGCGCTCAGACGCAGCCGCCGCCAGCCGGGCGTCAGCCGGTCGAGACGCTCACGCAGGCGCACCTCGAAGCCACGCCCGGTGCCTTCGTAGCCGTGCACCGTGGTAGCAAAGGCGAGCCGCGGAAAGCGTTCGAGCCAGCGGATCAGCCGGGGGGCAGGGATCGCCGCCGCCTCGTCCACCAGCAGGGTCGGCGGCGAGTGCGGGTCGACCTCTGCCTCCTCGAGCGCGGGCAGCACCCGCTCCGGCGGCAGCCAGGTGATTTGCGCCGTCTGCCCCGCCAGGGCCAGGGTGAAACCCGCCTCATCCACGCGGCCTTCCGGCAGCAGCGCCACGAGGCGCGCAAATAGCGGCGCCACCGCCTCGCGGGAGGGCGCGGTCACCCAGAGCTGCCGCTCGCCCTGCTGCAGCCGGCGCGCCGCGGCGATCCCCAGGGCGGCGCTCTTGCCGCGCCCGCGGTCGGCGACCAGCACCAGCGGCCGGCGCCGGCGCAGCCGGGTCAGCCGCGCCACCGCCTCGGCCTGATCGGCGGTGAGACAGTCGGTGTCCCTGCTCGTCGGTGTCGATGGCGGTGTCTGCGCCTGTGCCGGGCCACCCGCCGATAGCGTCGCCCGCCCCGCCCGCGGCAGTGCCGCGTCGGGCGTCCACACGGCCACCGCTTCTGCAGCCGTCAGCCCCCGCGCCACCCGGCGCAGATAGCGCGCCTTCAGTATGTCCGCCGCGTGGGGCCACTGGGTCAGCCGGCGGTAGTCGGCGTCGCCCCGCCACGGGCCCGCCTCGGGGGTGAGCCAGTGCGCCGGGGTCAGCAGCACCAGCCAGCCGCCGGCGAGGACAGTACCGCTGAGCGCACCGAAAGCGTCGGGGTCGAAGCCCCCCTGGGGCGAGGCGGCATCGACGACCACCAGATCGTGTTCCTGGCCCAGCCGCGAGCGCGCCCTGGATGCAGCGATCCGGGGTATGTCGGGCGACACGCGCTCGCTGGCCGGGCCGACCCACAGCGGCGCGCGCCAGTCGCCGGCGGCGATCCACGCGCCAGCGCGCGTCAGCGCCGTGCCGGGGTCGGCGGCGATCCACAGGACCCCGCGCACCCGGCGCTCACGCAGCCCGTCACACTGCGCACGTAGCCACGCGGCCAGCGGGCTCACGTCTTTCTCCAAAGAGATCGCCTATCCAAAGAGATCGCCGAGATCGGGTTTCAACGTCGGGCAGAAGCGCGCCAGAACCAGCGCCAAGGCCACGCCGCCAAGGGTCAGCAGTATCGGCAACCAGCTGAAGGCCACCCCGGAGGAGACATAGAGATAGAGAAAGAACAGCGACATCACGCCGCCACCGAGCAGGCGCCCGGCGCGCGCGCCGGCCAGGTAGACGCTGACCAGCACGCCGAGGCAGGGGATCAGTACACTGCACAGGTTGATCACGAACTCGCGTCCGGACGCGGCGACACCGGGCAACAGCAGGCGCGCCGCCAGCTCCCATACCAGCAGATAGATCAACACCGGGGCGGCGAAGGCGCCGATCAGGCGCGATACGGTACGAACGGGCTCATCGGCGCCCGGCTTGGGCGAATGCGGGGTCTGCATCATGGATTTCCGAAACGGGTTGGCAAGAGCGGCGCGGCAGTCGTGGCCACGCCACCGGCGTCTGGCGCTATTGAATCATCCGCGCCGCCCGCCTGCATCTCCCCCGCCCCGCCTCAGGGAATCACTGCATAAATGCCTGCGCTTCATCTCGCTCGACGATTTATTCAGCGCTTCCTCAGTGCTCGATGCGCTTGAGCAGCAGCACCAGCGGCACGCTGAGCAGATAGAGACAGCCCATCCACAGGAAGATGTCGTTGTAGGCGAGCACCTGGGTCTGCACGCCGATCCGCTGGCCGAGCATCGCCACGGCGCTATGGTAGGGGTCGGCGACATGCCCCATCAGTATCGCCTGGTAGTTGGCAATCTCCTGCTGGACCACCACCCGCCCCTGATCGAGGGCCGGAATCAGCTGGTTCCAGTGGTAGTCCTCGCGCCAGTCGCGCACGGTATCGAGCATGGCCAGCCCGACCGCGCCGCCCAGGTTACGCATCACGCTGAACAGCCCCGCGGCGTTGCCCAGCTCCGCCGGCCCCAGGGTGCCCAGGGCGATACGCGAGGCGGGGATGATGCACATGATCATGCCGGTGCCGCGCACGATCTGCGGCCAGAAGAACTGCCAGAAACCCGATTCGCTGGTGAGATTCGAGTTCATCGCCGTGCCGATACCCACCAGCAGCAGGCCGAAGAAGAGCAGCACGCGCAGGTCGACCGAGTTGGTCAACCGCCCCACCACCGGCGCGGTGAAGAACATCGCCACCCCGGTGACGAACATGACCTCGCCGATCTGCAGACTCGAGTAGCCGCGCACGCCGCCCAGGAACAGCGGCATCAGATAGACCAGCCCGTACATGGCGATGCCGACCACGAACACCAGCCCGGTGCCGATCGAGAAGTTGAGGTTCTTGAACGCGCGCAGATCGACGATCGGATGCTCACAGGTGAGCACCCGCCAGAAGAAGCCGATGCAGGAGGAGACACAGAGCAGGGTCATCCACACGATCAGCTCGCTCGAGAACCAGTCGTCACCGGGTCCCTCCTCGAGCACGAACTCGAGACTGCCGAGGAACAGCGCGATCAGGATCAGCCCGCTGAAGTCGAGCCGCTTGGCGACGCTGGCGTCACCCTTGTCGACGTCGAGAAAACGCCACACCGCCAGGGTGACGAAGATGCCGGGAATCACGTTGACCAGGAACAGCCAGTGCCAGCTGAAGATCTCGGTGAGATAGCCGCCCACGGTGGGGCCGATCGACGGCGCCAGGGTCACCACCATGCCGATGATGCCCTGCACCGTGCCCATCGCCCGGCGCGGGAACAGCGAGAAGCTGACCGCCTGGGTCAGCGGAATCATGGCCCCGCCCATGAACCCCTGGATCGCACGCAGCACGATCAACTGATCGATGCTGGTGGCCAGCGCACAGCCCAGGCTGGCCAGGGTGAAGCCGGCGCACGAGATGACGAAGGCGACCCGGGTCGAGAGCCAGCGCATCAGCACCCCGGAGAGCGGGATCATGATGATCTCGGCGATCAGATAGGAGGTCTGGATCCACGAGATCTCATCGCTGGAGGCGGAAACACCGGCCTGGATCTCATTGAGCGAGCTGGCCACGATCTGGATGTCGAGGATCGCCATGAACATCCCGAACACCGCCGCAATGAAGCCGAAGCGGTGGTGCCAGGAGGGCATCTCCTGCGGGCCGCCATTGGCGGGCGGCGCGACCTCACTCATGCCGCGTCACTCCTCACGGGGTGCTGTCGTCGAGCGCGGGACCCGGATCGAAGTAGATCGCCTGACCGTCGACCTGACGTGTATCCACCGAGGGCTCCACCGAGAGCCCCGCCTGCAGCCGCCAGAGCTGATCCTTGGGCCCGGTGATGCGGATCTTGACCGGTACCCGCTGCACGATCTTGTTGAAGTTGCCGGTGGCGTTGTCCTTCGGCAGCAGGCTGAACTGGGTGCCGGTGGCCGGCGCCACGCTGTCGACCTTGCCGGTGTAGGCGATATCCGGGTAGGCGTCGACCTCGAGGGAGACCGGCTGCCCCACGCGCATGCGCTCGATGTCGGTCTCCTTGTAGTTGGCCACGACATAGGCACTGGAGGTCGGCACCAGCTGCATCAGGGTCAGCGACGGCTGGGCCAGATCACCGGCCTCCACCGTGCGGTTGCCGACCACACCAGCGCGCTGGGCCACGATGCGGGTCTTGGTGAGCTGGTTCTGGTAGTAGTCGATATCGGCCTTGGCGGCATCGCGCTGGGCCTGGGCACTCTCCACCGCGGCCTGATCGGCGCTCAGCCGGCGCTTGGCCGACTCGACGCTGGCCCGGCGCGCCGCCAGCGTGGCCTGGGCCACGCGCAGCGAGGCGCGGTCGTCGTCCAGTTGCTGGCGCGAGGCGTAATTCTTCGACGCCAGCGACTGCGAGCGTTCGAGGTGCTGGCGCGCCTGGGCGACGTCGGACTCCGCTGCGCTCACCTGCGCCTGGGCTTCGTCGATGCTGGCGCGGTCGAGCTCGATCTGGCGCTGGGCCTGGGTCACGCCGGCGACGTTGACCGCAAGCTGGGCCTGGGCCTGGGCCAGTTGGCTGCGGGTATCGCGATCGTCGAGCTGGACCAGCAGCTGGCCCGCCTCGACGCGCTGGTTGTCGGTCACCGCCACCCGCGTCACCTTGGCCGTGAGTTCGGCACGCACCGCCACACTGTCGGTGTGAATGTAGGCGTTGTCGGTGCCGACGAAGAAGCGTCCGGTATGCCACCAGTGCCACGCGAAGACGAGCGCGGCGACCGCCAACACCACGACCGCCGCCGCCGTGTAGAGCTTTTTCTTGATCTTCATGCCTTGATCTTCATGCCTTTGACTGGGTGCCGGAGACACAGGCGCGATTAAAGTGTAGTGTATGCTACACTATCTTTTGTAAAACGCCACCGCCATCGTGTTGCGGTTGGCAACGCACCCGGCGCGCCACACCTTCACCGAGGCCACCGCAAGCCCCATGCCCTCAACCGATGCCCCCCGCCCGCTGATGCCCACCACCGAGCGCGGACTCAAGCGCCGCGACGCGCTGATGGACGCGGCCCAGAAGCTGTTTCTCGAGCGCGGCTACGGCCAGGTCAGCGTCAACGACATCGTCGCCGAGGCGGGCGGCTCGCTCTCCACCCTCTACCGTCACTTCGGCAACAAGGAGGGGCTGTTCCAGGCGATGATCGAGCGCCGCTCCCACTACCTCTATCAGGCGCTCTCCGCCGAGGGCGTCGACGGGCTCTCGATCGAGGAGGCGCTGCAGCGCCTGGGGGTCACCCTGCTGATCAAGGTCACCGACTGCGAGACGCTCGGTATCTACCGTGAAGTGGTGGCCGAGAGCCCGCGCCAGCCCGAGCTCGGCCAGCTGTTCTATGCCGCTGGCCCGGGCCGTGTGCGCCAGGCGCTGGCCACCTATCTCGAGCGCCAGATGCGCGCCGAACGCCTGCCCCGGGGCGATGCCGTCGAGCTCGCCGGCATCTTCCTCGGCTCGGTGCTCGGCGAGCTGCACCTGACCCAGCTGCTGCAACTGGAATCGCCGCCTTCACAGGCGGCGATCGAGCAGCGCGTGGCGCGCTGCGTCTCCCTCTTCGTCGGCGGCTTGCGCTACGCCGAGGCGTGATCGGCGAGCAGCGCCTCGATGGTCACCGGCAGGTCGCGGTAGCGCTTGCCGGTGGCATGATAGAGCGCATTGGAGATCGCCGGCGCAATGCCGGTGAGACCGATCTCCCCCACCCCGCGGGCACCGAACTCGTTGAACTTGAAGTCCGGGTAGTCGAGCAGCTCGACGTCGATCTCGGGGATGTCGGCGTGCACCGGCACGATGTAGTCGGCCACGTTGGCGTTGATCAACCGAGCGTCGCGGGGGTCGTAGTCGAGCTTCTCGAACAGCCCCATGCCGATCCCCATGACGATGCCACCCTCGACCTGATTGCGCGCCGTGGGCGGATTGATCGCGCGGCCGATGTCCATGCTCGACACCACCCGCGATACCCGCACCCGTGAGATCCCCGGGTCGACCCGCACCTCGACGAAGTGGGCGCCGAAGGAGCGGAAACTATACTGTTTCTTCTCCTCGCCCGGGGCGCTGCTGCCCTGCCCGTTGACGCTGGACAGGCGCATGGCCTCGAGCACCTCGGCAAAGCGGTAGCTGCGCTCACCGTCGCTGAGCGTACCCTCGGCCACCGTCAGGCTGTCGGCGTCGCAGCCGGCGAACACCCCACCGTGGCCGGTCGCCACCTCCTTGAGCGCGCCCAAGGCATCGCGGACCGCCGCCGCCACGGCGGGCAGCGTGGTCGCAGTGGCCATCGAGCCCCCCGAGAGCGGCCCCGCCGGCAGGCTGGTCTCGCCCAGCTTGACCTCGATGTCAGCGAGGGCGACGCCGGTCAGCTCGGCCACCGTCTGGGCCACGATGGTGTAGGTGCCGGTGCCGATGTCCTGGGTGCCGCAGGCCGCGAACAGGGTGCCGTCGGCGCGCAGCTCGACCCGTGCCTGACACGGCTGACGCCCGGCGAACCAGGTGCATGCGGCCATGCCGTAGCCGATGATCTCGTCACCGTCGCGCATCGCCCCGATCCCGGGGTCGCGTTGGGCCCAGCCAAAGCGCTCGGCGGCGCTGTGCAGGCACTTGTCGAGCTGCTTGCTCGACCACGGCAGGCCGCTCTCCGGGTCCTTATGGGCGTAGTTGCGCAGGCGCAGCTCCACCGGGTCCATCTGCAGCGCCACCGCCAGCTCGTCCATCGCGGTCTCCAGCGCGAAGATGCCGGAGACCTCGCCGGGCGCGCGCATCGGGCAGGGCGTGCCGTGATTGAGCGCCAGGATGCGCTGGCTCACCGCCAGGTTGTCGCAGGCGTAGAAGCTCGGCGTGGCGCTGCCGCAGGCGTCGACGTAGCGGTCCACCAGCGAAGTCTCGGTGGTGGAGTCATGAATCACCGCGCTCAGGCGGCCATCGCGATCCGCCCCCAGCCGCAGGCGCTGGCGTGAGGCGGGCCGGTTGCCACCGCTCGTCATGTCCTGGGGCCGCGGCAGCACCAGCTTGAGCGGTCGACCGAGTTCACGCGCGGCACCGGCGGCGGCCACCGCGTGGGGCCACATGAACAGCTTGTTGCCGAACCCGGAGCCGATGTAGTGGGAGATGACCTCGATGTTCTCCTGCGCCAGATCGAAGATCCGGGCCATGGCGTTGCGCTGGTAGAACACCCCCTGGCTCGACTCGTGCACCACCAGCCGGCTGCCGCCATCGCGCCACTCGGCCAGGGTGGCGTGCATCTCCATCTGCAGGTGGCTCTCGGCGGCGATGTGATAGACCGCATCGACCTTCACCGCGGCCCCGTCAAACGCGGCTTCCGGATCGCCGCGGCGGGTGCCGGCGTCCTTGAGCAGCTCCCCTTCCGAGTGACTGTCATGGGCACCGTCGAGCAGGCTGGAGATCGCGCCGGTCTCCTGGCGGTAGCGGGCCACCACGCGCTGGGCCGCGGCGCGGGCCTGGGCGAAGCTCTCCGCCACCACCAGTGCGACGTACTGGCCGTGGTAGTAGATGCGCTCGCCCTCGAACGGCAGGCGCACCTCGCTCACCTGATCGCCGTGCCCCATGCTGTTGGGCGAGCGGTGCAGGCGCGGGAAGTTGGCGTGGTGGAAGATATCGACCACGCCGGGCATCGCCAGCGCCTCGTCGAGTTCGAGCCGTTCCAGCGTGCCGTGGGCGATGGTCGCCGCGACCGGATAGCCGTAGAGCATGCCCTCGATGCTGAGTTCACCGGTATAGCCGGCGCGTCCGGTGAGCTTGAACTCGCCATCGATACGCGGCGTGCGCTGGCCGACGACCTTGGGCTGGTCGAGTGTCGACTGGTTCAGATCGTTCATGCCTGGCTCTCCTGGGTATCGGTGCGGCCCTGGCCGGTGTCGTCCTGGTCGGTACCACGCTGTGCGGCGCGGCTGGCGTCGCGCAGGGCACGCACGATCGCCTGCTTGGCCAGGTCGACCTTGAAGGCGTTGTGCGCCCGCGGCTGGGCATCGCGCAGGGCGATCTCGGCGGCGCGCTCGAAGCTCGCCAGCACGGCCGGCTGGCCGACCAGGGCGGCCTCGACCTCGCTGGCACGCCATGGCTTGGTGGCGACGCCACCGAGGGCGAGCCGCGCCTCGATGATCCGCTCGCCATCCAGCTTGAGCTGCGCCGCCGCCGAGGCCAGCGCGAACTCGTAGGAGGCTCGATCGCGCAGCTTGAGATAGTGCGACCCCGCTGGCGCCAGCGGCGCGTCGAGGGTGAGCGCGGTGATCAGCTCGTCCGCGGCCAGATCGTGCTCGAGATGCGGGGTGTCGCCGGGCAGCCGGTGGAAGTCGGCGAACGCCACCTCGCGCTCGCCCGACGGCCCCTCGAGGGTCAGGGTGGCGCCGATGGCGGCCAGCGCCACACACATGTCCGAGGGGTGCACGGCGATACAGTCGGCGCTGCCACCGAGCAGCGCGTGCATGCGATTGATGCCGTCGCGGGCATCGCAGCCGCTGCCCGGCTGGCGCTTGTTGCAGGCGCTGCCGACATCGCGGAAGTAGGGGCAGCGGGTACGCTGCATGAGGTTGCCGGCGGTGGTCGCCATATTGCGCAGCTGGGTCGAGGCGCCCGCCAGCAGCGCCTGGGAGAGCAGCGGGTAGTCGCGCTTCACCTCAGGGTGATGGGCGAGATCGGTGTTGGTCACCAGCGCGCCGATCTTGAGTCGGCCATCCGCCAGCCGCTCGACCGCCTTCAACGGCAGCGCGTTGATATCCACCACCGCTGCCGGACGCATGACATCGAGCTTGACCAGATCGAGCAGGGTGGTGCCGCCGGCGACAAAAGCCGTCTCGGCGTTGCCGTGCTGCGCGGCGTTGCCGACGCTCTCGGCGCGGGAGAAGTCGAAGGCTCTCATGGGGTCTCCTCCCCGGCCTGGCTCGCGGCGTCGTCGGCCAGGGTCGCGCGCGCCTGCTGGATCGCCGTGAGGATGTTCTTGTAGGCGCCGCAGCGGCAGATATTGCCGCTCATCGCCTCTTTCACCGCGGCATCGTCGCTGCCGATGCGTGGATCATTGAGCAGCGCCGTCGCCGACATCATCTGCCCCGGGGTGCAGTAGCCGCACTGGAAGGCATCGCAGGCGAGGAAGCTCTGCTGCACCGGGTGCAGCTCGCCCTCCCGCGAAAGCCCTTCCACCGTGGTGACGTGCTGGCCTTCGCACATGGCCGCCAGCCGCAGGCAGGCGTTCATCGCCTGACCGTCGACGTGCACGGTGCAGGCACCGCACTGACCGTGGTCGCAGCCCTTCTTGGTGCCGCCGAGGCCGAGCTGCTCGCGCAACACGTCGAGCAGCACCGCGTTGGGGGCCACGTCCAGCGAGACCGGCTGCTGGTTGAGGGTGAAGTTGACGTTCAGGGTGGGCGCGGGGGGCTCGCGCCGGGTCGGGGAATGCACGGAATCGTCCATCATGCCGGCTCCTCATCGGTGATCGAGGCGCGGCCACAGTGCGCGTCACTGCGCTCGGCCACGCCCCGCGGTCTGGGGCGACTCACGTGAACGCCACGGTTTGGGGCAGGCGGCACCGACGCCGCGCTGGCGGGCGCCGGGCACACTGCGGCCGGGAACCAATGGGTGTCACGGGAATCCATGCAGGGCGGGGCGCTGTCAGGACGCCATCACCGTGTCGACTGATCAGCATAGACACCCGAGCGCCACCCCGCCCGGAGATGTCCGGAAAAGTCGCCGCCGGCCTTCCCCGCGCGTCGACTTCGGTTAAGCTTGGCCGCGCCCGCCACCCGACCCACCCAGCAAGGACGACTCACGACCGCCATGAATACGCTGATCCTGGTCCTGATTCTGCTGCTGGTGGCTTCGGCCACCGGCGTCATCACCCGCTTCGTGCCGGCGCTGCCGACGCCGCTGGTGCAGATCATCCTGGGCGCCCTGCTGGCCTGGCCGGCGGCCGGACTGCACGTCGAGCTGGAGCCGGAGATCTTCCTGCTGCTGTTCATTGCCCCCTTGCTGTTCGCCGATGCCCGACGCTTCCCGCAGCGTGAGTTCATGAGCCTGCGCGGCCCCATTCTGGCGCTGGCGCTGGGGCTGGTGCTGTTCACCGTGGTCGGCGTGGGCTACTTCATCCATCTGCTGTTCCCGGCGCTGCCGCTGGCGGTGAGCTTCGCCCTGGCGGCGATCCTCTCGCCCACCGACGCGGTGGCAGTGTCATCGATCTCCGGCCGGCTGCGGGTGCCGCCACGACTGATGCGCGTGCTCGAGGGCGAATCGCTGATGAACGATGCCTCCGGCCTGGTGGCGTTCAAGTTCGCCGTCGCCGCCGCGCTCACCGGCACCTTTTCGCTGGTCGATGCCACCTTCAGCTTCTTCATCATCGCGGTGGGCGGGCTGGTGGTGGGGGCGCTGCTGGCCTTGGGCTTCAACCTGCTGCGCACCCGCCTGATCGAGCGCCATCTGGGCGAGGCGACCACGGTTCAGGTGATCCTGCTGGTGCTGCTGCTGCCGTTCGCCGCCTATCTGCTCGCCGAGCACCTGGGGCTCTCCGGCATTCTCTCCGCGGTCGCCGCCGGCATGGTGATGAACCGCGCCGACCTCAAGCGGGTCGGCCAGCTGAATGCGCGGATGCAGACCCAGAGCGTGTGGGAGATGCTGGAGTTCGTGCTCAACGCCCTGGTGTTCCTGCTGCTCGGCTTCCAGCTGCCGGCGATCATCAACGGCGCATTGGATCACTCGCTGCACGATATCGGCGACTACGAGTTCCTGCGCCTGCTCGGCTACGTGGCGATCATCTCGCTGGCGCTGCTGCTGTCGCGCTTCCTGTGGATCTGGCTCGCCAGCGAGGTCGGCCTGGCGCTGACGCGGCTGCGCGGCCTGATACATGGCCGCCCGCGGCTGCCGCCCCCCGACGACAACGGCCGTCTGCCCCTGCGCCTGATGCTGGCGGCGACCCTGGCCGGTATCCGCGGCACCATCACCCTGGCGGCAGCGCTGTCGCTGCCGCATCTGATGGAGAACGGCACCCCCTTCCCCAACCGCGAGCTGCTGATCTTCCTCGCCACCGGCGTGATCCTGTTCACCCTGATCACCGGCAGCATCGGCCTGCCACTGGTACTGCGCAATCTGAAGCTGCCCCGCGACACCCGCGAGTTCGACGAGGAGCGGCGCGCGCGCATCGCCGGTGCCGAGGCGGCGATCTACCGTATCGAACGCTTCCACCACGACCGCACCGGCGAGTTCGCCCGGGCCCAGACCAACGACGAGACGATCATCGCGTTCAACGACATCAGCGCTCAGCTGATGGCCTACTACCGCGAGCGTATGGCGCTGCACTCCACCGAGACCGCTACCCCGCAGCTCGCCACCAGCCGTGAGCTGGAGCGCGAAACGCGGCTGGAAGCGCTGCGCGCCGAGCGCCGTGAGTATTACAAGCTTCGCCAGCGCCACCGAATCAACGACAATGTGCTCAGAAAGCTGGTGCGCGAGGTCGACCTCGCCGAGGCCGCGCTGACCAGTGACGAGGGCCAGGCGGCCCACTAGGATTGGCTAAACGACATGTTCGACACAGACAGGAGAGAGGGATGAGACGCCCGATGTCACGCTGGATCACCGCCGCGGGCCTGGCCCTGATGAGCTTCGCTACCGTTACCGCCGCCAGCGCCCAGGAGACGCCGGCCGCCACGGCGGTACCGGGCCTGATCGCAACCCCTGTCGAAGGCAGCGTTCACCAGGTGGCCGGCCGCTTTGCCAATAACGTGCGCACCAGCGGCATGACCATCTTCGCGCGCATCGACCACCGCCAGGGTGCGATGTCCCGCGATATGGCCATGCTGCCCAACGAAGTGATCGTATTCGGCAACCCCAAGACCTCGACGCCCCTGATGCAGTGCGCCGCCACCGCCGGCATCGATCTGCCGATGAAGGCGCTGATCTGGCAGGACAGCGACGGCCAGACCTGGCTCGGCTACGACGACCCCCAGTGGATCGCCACGCGCCACGGCGTCGGCGACTGCCCCGCGGTCGCCCCGCTCAGCCGCGAGATGCAGGCGCTGGTCGACGCCCTCAAGTCGTGACCGCGAAAGCCGTCAGGCGCGCAGCCCGGCACTGCTGAAGCCGCCATCCACCGCGAGTATCTGGCCGGTCACGTAGGCGGCCTCGTCGGAGAGCAGGAAGGCGACCACACTGGCGACCTCTGCGGGCTGGCCATAGCGCCGGAGCGATACGCGCTCGTGCCACTGCGCGCGCACCTCATCGGTATGCAGGGCTCGCGCCAGTGGCGTATCGATCGGCCCGGGGGCTACCGCGTTGACCCGGATCCCCTGGGCGCCCAGCTCACAGGCCATGACCCGCGTCAGCGCATCCTGCCCCGCCTTGGAGGCGCCGTAGGCGCTGCGCCCCTTGTTGCCGCAGCTGCCGGAGATCGACGAGATATTGACCACACAGCCCGGCCACCCGCGCCCGACCCAGTAGCGCGCCAGTGTCCGCGACACCACGAAGGCGCCGACCAGATTGACGTCGAGGATGCGGCGAAACTCCGCCACTTCGGTGTCGAGGGTGGCCTTGTCGATGCCGATCCCGGCACTGTTGACCAGCGCGGTCAGCCGATAATGCGCGGCCAGGGCGTCGACCGCCGCCGACACCGCCTCTTCGTCGGCCACGTCACAGGCGCAGGCGGCGTGGCTGGGCAGGTCGAGCTCGGCGCACGCCCTGGCCAGCCCCTCGGCCGAGCGATCCAGCAGGCAGACCGCCCACCCGCGCGCCTTCAGCATCGAAGCGATCGCCAGGCCAATGCCCGATGCGCCACCGGTGATCACCACCGCCCCGCCGCCTGCGGCCTGCGCCGGGGCGTTTCCAGCGCCCGTCGGGTTCATCTCAGGCTCTTGGCTCATGCCGCTGTCTCCGTATCGGGCAACCACTCTTCCAGCGTCACCTCGAAGGTCACGCAGACCGGATTCCAGCCCGCCAGAAAGGGGCCGCCGTAGACGTTGCCCTGGGTGTCGGCGACGATTCCTGCCAGCGCTGCCACCGGCGCGCCGTCCGGTCCCGAGCGCACCTCGCCGGCGATGCTCACCACCTCCACCGCGGGCCCGGCGACCTGCTGGTAACCGCCGTCGCGCAGGCCGAGGCTGGCGTCGATCAGACTCCCCAGACCACCACGCACGAAGGCGTGGCGGAACCCTTCGGCGAGGCAAAGCTTCTCCACTCCCTGCACCAGATCCTCGTTGGGTGCGATGCGCGCGTAGGCGACCCGCCCCATGCGGCCGGTCTCGGTGGTCGCAACCCGTGTCGTATCCGTGGTGGCCATCTCAGGACTCCTTGAAGGGCTTCAACAGAGGGATGTTGGTCTCGTCGTCGAGGGCCTGGCGCAGCTCGAAGCCCTCCAGCGCGGTCACCAGCACCGGAATCGGCTGCGCGCCGACGATCGAGGCCTGCGGCACGATGTGCCCACCCTTGACCTCGCCGCTCGCGACGCGCACCGACGCATGGCAGTGCACCAGGGCCTTTCCCTGCATGTCCTTGCCCAGGGTGGCGTTGCCGAACACCAGATAGGCCGCCCCCGCGTCGATCGGCGGAGAGTAGGCGATGACCGCATGACCGCTGGGGTCGGGGGGGGCCACGCAGTACTCGAGGCGTGCGAACTGGCCACCGAGAATGGTGGTCGAGGCGCTGGTCACGCCGATCTCCGCCAGCGGCCGCACCAAGGCGTCGTAGAGCGACAGCCCCGGCGCCAGCAGCAGCCGGATGTGGCGACCGCTCTGGTGATGCATGCTGTGAATGCGCACCGGGCTGAAGCGCCCGACATGGCGCAGCATGCGCGGGCGGTGATAGCCGGCGTGAAGCGACTGGGTCATGGGGTTGCCTCCCGGCGCTCGACCGCCTGCCGCACGAGCTGCTTGGTGATCTTGCCGTAACTGGACTTGGGCAGGCTGTCGAACAGGTGATAGCGCCGCGGCACCTTGTAACTCGCCACGTGCGCCTTGACCCAGCCTTCGAGCGCCGCCAGATCGAGCTCGGCCCCCTCCCGCGGGACCACCGCCGCCACACCGATCTCGCCCCAGCGCGGGTCCGGCATGCCCACCACTGCGACCTCGCGGATATCCGGATGGGTGAGCATTTTCTCCTCGATCTCGCGCGGGTAGATATTGGAGCCGCCGGAGATGTACATGTCCGACGCCCGCCCGGTGATGTAGAGAAAGCCTTCGTCGTCGAGATGGCCCAGGTCCCCGGTACGGAACCAGCCGTTGCGGAACGACTTGGCGTTGGCCTCCGGGTTGGCGTAGTAGCCGGCGAAGACGCCGAGGCCGCAGACACAGATCTCGCCGCTCTCCTGCGGCGGCAGTTCACGGCCGGCCTCATCCTGGATCGAGACCTGCATCGCGGTACGGTCATAGCCGCAGGTGCCCACCTTGAAGCACGCGTCATCGGCGCTGTGCAACTGCGGTGGCAGCACGGTGATATTGCCGGTCACTTCGCCCAGCCCGTAGTACTGCACCAGCACCGGCCCCAGGCGCGCCAGCGCACGCTGCTGATCGGCGCGGTACATCGGCGCGCCGGCGTAGATCACGTAGCGCAGAGAGGCCGCCGAGTAGCGTTCGGCCGCGGGGTCCTCCACCAGCAGCTTGACGATGGTGGGCACGGTGAACAGGTTGGTGATGCGGTGGGCGTCGATCAGCGCGAAGATCTCCTCGGCATCGAACCCCGGCGCGCTCGGCAGCACGGTCTTCACCCCGCGCGCAAGCTGGGTCAGATAGTGGATCCCCGAGCCGTGGGAGAGCGGCGCCACCACCAGGCTGGCGTCACTCGCCTGATCGGTGCCCGGCATCAGATCGCAGAGATGGTTGGTGACGATGAAGCCCATCTGGCCGTGGGTGAGCACCGCCGCCTTGGACTTGCCGGTGGTGCCGGAGGTGAAGAAGAACCAGCACGGGTCGTCGTGCTCGATGTCCACATTGGCACAGGTCTGGCCCAGATACGCCGCCACCAGGGCCTCGTAGCCGGGCTCGCCGCCCTCGGGCGTTTCGCCCAGGCAGAGGGTCAGACGCAGCGCCGGGTCGGCCGCCGCCATGGCGCGCCGATGGTGCTCGAACTCCGGACCCACCACCAGCATCTTCGCCTGGGTCAACTCGGCGAGCCAGGCCGCCTCTTCCGGCGCGATACGGAAGTTGGCCGGCGCCCAGATCGCCCCCAGCCGAAACGCGGCGAGCTGCGTCTCGATCATCTCGAAGCCGTTACGGCTCTGCACCAGCAGGCGGTCACCCTTTTCCAGCCCATGCGCCCGCAGCCCCAGCGCCAGTGCACTGACACGCTGATCCAGCGCGCGCCAGGAGAGCGTCCTGTCGCCCATCACCAGCGCCGGCTCCTCGGGGTAGCGCCGCGCCGCCTGGGTGAGAAAGTGGCCCAGATTCATCACCCGCCGGCTCACCGGCGCGAGGCCGCCCACGGGATGCTGCCGGGTATCGCTCATCGCACGCGCTCCAGAATGCTGACGTAGTTGGCCACCGCGGCGCCACCCATGTTGAACACGCCGGCAAGACCGGCCCCGGGAATCTGCATGTCACCGGCCTCGTGCATCAGCTGCATGCAGGCCAGCACGTGCATCGACACGCCGGTCGCCCCCACCGGATGCCCCTTGGCCTTGAGCCCGCCGGAAGGATTGACCGGCAGGCGCCCGCCCTTGTGGGTCCAGCCCTCGCGAATCGCGCGATGCCCCTCGCCCCGCGGCGTCAGGCCCATGGCTTCGTACTCGATCAGCTCGGCGATGGTGAAGCAGTCGTGGGTCTCGACCAGATCGAGATCATTCAGGCCGAGCCCGGCCTGATCCAGCGCCCCCCGCCAGGCCCTGGCCGCCCCCTCGAAGGCGGTCGGATCGCGACGGCTCAGCGCCAGCACGTCGTTGGCCTGCACCCGGGCGCGAAAGCCGATCGCCCGGTGCAGCGCCTGCGCGGTCTGTGCATCCGCCAGCACCAGCGCGGCGGCGCCATCGGAGATCATCGAGCAGTCGGTACGCCGCAGCGGATCGGCCACCAGCGGATTGCCCTCGTCGGCCCGGTTGCAGCGTTCGAAGCCGAGATCGCGGCGCACATGGGCCAGCGGATTGGCGACGCCGTTGGCGTGATTCTTGGCCGCGATCATGGCCATCTCCTCGCGGCGGTCGCCGTAGCGCGCGAAGTAGTCGCTGGCGATGCGCGCGAAGACGCCGGGAAAGCCCCCCGGTGCCTGCTCCTCACGGCGATAGCTGGCCCCCAGCAGGATCTCGCCGACCGCGGACGAGGGCAGCGCCGTCATCTTTTCCGCACCGATCACCAGCGCGATCCTGCCACGGCCGGACTCGATGAAGTCCATGCCCGCATGAATCGCCGCGGAGCCAGTGGCGCAGGCGTTCTCCAGCCGCGTGGCCGGGGTCGAGGCCAGTGCCGGTTCCCCCATGCCGACCAGTGCTGCCTGGAAATCCTGCGGCGAGAAGCCGTTGTTCATGACGCCGACGAAGATGGCATCGACGGCCTCCGGGGTGATCCCGGCGTGCGCCAGGGCCTGGGGCGTGACCTGCGCCATCATGGCTTCGGTATCGGCCTCGGGGCGCTTGCCGAACGGCAGATGTGCCCAGCCGACGATCGTGGCTCGCGTTGACATGTTTTCTCCGTATTCCATAAAATGGAATTAAAAAATATGATATCAATTACGCTATTCGCCGATTAGAGCGCCTTCAATCGAAAGATGGCCGTTATATACCAAATAATTAGGCCACATTATGGAACGACAGGAGCCAGCCATGAGTTCAGGCCATATCCAGGGCGCGCAGTCCACCTATCGCACCCTGCAGGTCCTGCGTGCCATTGCCGGAGAACTGGGCAGCGGCGTGTCACTGGCCTACATCACCCAGCGCACGGGACTCTCCAAGCCCACGGTTCATCGATTGCTTCAGGCGCTCATGGCGGAGGGCATGGTCGAGAAGAGCGATGAAGAGGGTTATTTCCTGGGGCCGGAGTGTTACGCCCTGGGGGTGATCGCCAACCAGCGCTATGGCCTGAGGGAGATCGCTGCGACGCCGGTCGCGCGCATTGCCGCCGACACCGGCGACAGCGCCTTCTTCTGCCTGCGCAGCGAGTGGCACTCGCTCTGCCTCATCCGGGAAGATGGCAGCTACCCGATCAAGACCCACGTACTGCAGCCCGGCACGCGCCTGCCGCTGGGCGTGGGTGGTGCCGGCATCGCGATGCTGGCCGCGATGAGCGACGACGAGGTGGAGCAGTGTCTGGCCGCCAATGCCGAGGAGTGCGCAGCACACTTCCCCAACGACCAGCGCGCGGATCACCTGCCGCGTATCGCCGAGTGCCGCGCCCTGGGCTACGGCATCAATCGTGGCTCGGTGGTGGCGGGCTCCTGGGGCATCGGCGCCGCCGTGCGCGACCGTCACGGGAGAGTGCTCGGTGCGCTCTCGGTGGCGGCGATCGAGAGCCGCCTGCAGCCCCAGCGCCAGCGCGAACTCGGCCCGCGCCTGATCGAGGCCGCCAGAACGCTGGAAGCCAAGATCCATCGCGCCCAGCGCATGCGCTGAACGCGGGTCTCGCCCGCCCTCTCGGCGCCGGCAACCGTTCAGCCCGTGGCGGCACGCAGCGACAGGCCGCCATCCACGCGCAGGCTCACCCCGGTGATATAGCGAGCCATGTCGGAGGCCAGAAACAGCGACGCATTGGCCACGTCCCAGGCATCTCCCATGAACCCCGTGGGACACTGGCGATGGCGCGCTTCGAGCATCGCCGCGGTGTCGCCACCATAGGCCGCGGTGAGCGGCGCGTGGATCATCGGCGTATCCATCAGCCCGGGTAGAATGCAGTTGGCTCGAATGCCATCGGCCGCACACTGGGCCGCCAGATTCTCGGTGAAGGCAATGATCGCTGCCTTGGACGCGGTGTAGGCCGAGTAGGCGAAACCGATCCAGCGCACCGCCGCGATCGAGGAGATATTGACGATGCACCCGCCGCCCTGGCGCCGCATGATCGGCAGCACGTGCTTGCAGCTGAGGAAGACACTGGTCTGATTGATCCGCAGCACCTGCTCCCATGCCGCCTCGGAGGTCTCCTCCGGCCCGCCGGTGATGGCCATGCCGACGTTGTTGTGCAGCACATCGATCCCGCCGAGGACGGCGGCGGCGCGCTCGATCATCGCCGCCACCTCCGCCGCCTGGCCCACGTCCGCCTCCAGCGCCTCGCACTCACCGCCCGATTCGCGAATCAGGGCCTGGGTCTCAAGCGCCGCCGCCAGATCGCGGTCCACCGCCACGACCCGCGCCCCCTGGCGGGCATAGGCGACCGCTGCGGCCTTGCCGTTGCCCCAGCCGTCACCGCAGGCACCCGCCCCCACCACGACCACGCGCCGGCCGGCCAGCAAGCCGCCGGCGGCGAGCGCCCCTGCATGGCGCGGTGCGCCGCCCAGCGTCTCATTCGGCATGCCGCACCTCCTCGATCGCCTGCTGGAAGGTGTCGACCAGTGCCGGCCCCACCTTCTGCGACCAGCTGTCGAAGGTCTGGCGCGTCGCCTGCTGGAAGGTGCCGAGCTGGGCGTCGTCCAACTGCGTGATCTCCATGCCATGCTCGGCCAGGGTGGCGTAGCCCGACTGCGTCTGCTCGCGGGTGAGTGATTTCTGATAAGCCATCGCCTCCTGAGCCGCCTGACGCATCGTCTGCTGCATCTCAGGGCTCCAGGCATTCCACTTCTCCTCGCTCACGGCGAGAAAGGCGGGGTCATAGGAGTAGTGCCAGGCGGTCAGATACTTCTGCACCTCATAGATACGCTGCGGCACGATGACCGCCCCGACGGGGTTTTCCTGGCCATCGACCACGCCCTGCTGCAGCGCGGCAAAGGTCTCGGTCCACTGGATTTGCTGTGGATTGGCCCCCAGCTCGTCCATGACATCGATGAACATCGGGCCGGCCACGCGGATCTTCATGCCGCGCAGGTCGGCGGGGGAGGAGACCGGCTTGACGCTGTTGGTCAACTCGCGGAAACCGCTCTCCCCCCAGCCCAGCACGACGAGACCGTGCTCAGCCATGATCTGCTCCATCCGCCGTGCCGGCTCTCCCTGGAGCGTGGCGTCGACCTCCGCATAGTTGCGATACAGGTAGGGCAGCGAGAACACCGCCATCTCGGGGATCAGCGGGGTGACCGAGATCGCCGTGGAGAGCACGAAGTCGATATCGCCACGCCCCACCATCTCGGCTTGTCGCAGCTGATCGCCGCCGGCGAGCACCGCATTGGCGAATACCTTGACCTGCGTCTGCCCCTGGGTCGCGGTATCGACGAGCTGCGCGAAACGCGCCGCTCCCATGTTGCGACTCGTGGCGTCGCTGGTCTCACTGGATAGTCGCAGTGTCTCTGCCGCCACGCCGGTGGAGACCACCAGCAGAAGGCTCCCCACGACAGCGCCACTGGCCCTCAACACGCCGATCTTCACGTTACAAAACAACGCCATAACACCCTCCGATTCGTGTGAAAGCGCCACCGCAAAGACGCCGGCGCCTCCCGAGAATCGGGAAAGCACTCGCCACCCCGCAATACGACCTACTGACTAAATTTCATATAATGGAATTTTTGAAAACCCCAGAGGTGGATAAATATCGGAGAACTACGAAGAAAGGACCATGAAATAGAAAAGCTATTTTGATGATAATCAATCGATTAGGATAAAAACGACTCAAGGCCGCCCGGGTGTTTACAACCATCGTCCAATTCCCCGACACGACCCGCTCGTCCAATCTGCCAGCGACAAGCCATAACAATTCCACTCTACGGAACGCGAGACACCCCATGATCAAGCGTACGCTGATTCCGCTGGCCGTCGCGGCATGTACCACCCTGCTGTCGCTCTCGGCCCATGCCGATACCTATCGCCTGACCCACAACACCTCCGACGCCACCTCCTGGCAGAAGGGCGCCGAAAAGTTCAACGAGCTGCTGAAGCAGGCGTCCGACGGCGATATCGGCGTGCGCATCTTCCCCAATGCCGTGCTCTCCGGCGGCGACCAGATGAAGCAGGCGGAGATGGTAGGCCGTGGCGATATCGACTTCGTCATCACCTCGGCGATCAACGTCACCCCGCTGATTCCCGAGATGGCGGTCTTCTCGCTGCCCTATCTGTTCTCCAACTACGCCCAGGTGGACAACGCCATTCAGGGCGCACCGGGGGACGCGGTGAAGGAGATCGCCCGCGACAATGGCATCGAGATCCTCGCCTGGGGCGAGAACGGCTTTCGCGAGCTGACCAACAGCGTCAAGCCGGTCTCCTCCCCCGCCGACCTGCGCGGCATGAAGATCCGCGTGGCCGGCCCGATGTACATCGATGTGTTCGATGCCCTGGGCGCCAATCCGCAGCAGATCCAGTGGACCGAGACCTTCTCGGCACTGCAGCAGGGCGTGGTCGATGGTCAGGAGAATCCGGTGGGCTCGATCATCGTGCCGCAGCGGCTCTACGAGGTGCAGAAGTATCTGACCGAGTGGCACTACTCCTACGATCCGATCTTCATCGGGGTCAGCGAGAAACGCTGGAACGGCTGGGATGCCAAGACCCAGGCTCTGGTCGCCAAGGCGGCGCAGGAGGCCATGGCCTATCAGCGCGACCTCGCGCGCGACCAGACCCGCAGCGGCGTCGAGACGCTGAAGCAGCACGGCATGACCATCACCACCCTGGACGCGACCCAGCTCGAGGCGTTCAAGCAGGCCACCAGTGAGGTCTACGACCAGTGGGCGGCACGCGTGGGCGAGGATCTGGTCACGCAGTTCGAGCAGGCGGTCAAAGACACGGCTAGCCAGTAACGAGACGATCAACACGGGAGCGCAACGCTGATGCGATCGGCCTGGCACCATTTCGAGGAAGTGATCTGCGGCTGCGTGTTTCTCGGCATGACGCTGCTGGGCTTCATCAATGTCGTGGTACGCAACCTCACCAACTACTCGCTGGCATCCACCCAGGAGCTGATCATCAACGGGATGGTGCTGCTGACGGTGTTCGGTGCGGCGATCGCAGCCAAGCGCGGCCAGCATCTGGCGGTGACGGTGCTCTACGATATCGCCCCCGCCCGCTTCAAGCGCGTGCTGGTGGTGGTCTCGACCCTGCTGGTGCTGGTGACCCTGGTGCTGTGCACGCTCTTTACCGTGACCCTGCTCGGTCACCAGTACGCCAGCGGAGTGGTCTCCAGCGCCCTGCAGGTGCCGCAGTGGTACTACACGCTGATCGTGCCGCTGGGCTTCGTCATGCTGATGATCCGCCAGCTGGAGCTGGCGATCGCCGAGCTGCGCCGTCCGGGAGGTGTCGCATGCTAGACCTCTCCGCCGGTACCCAGATGATCATCCTGTTCTTCGTGCTGGTCCTGATTCGTGTGCCGGTGGCGTTCAGCCTGGCGCTGTCGGCCATGGCGGCGATGTACATCATGGGCTTCGGGCTCGACATGGTGGGCGACCTGATCGTCTCGGGCATCGCCAAGTATTCGCTCCTGGCGATCCCGTTCTTCATCCTCGCCGGCAATATCATGGGGATCACCGGCATTGCCGAGAAGATGATCAACTTCTTCCGCACTCTGGTCGGCGGGCTACCCGGTGGCATGGGCCTGGTCGGTACCGTGGTGTGCCTGTTCTGGGGCGCGGTGAGCGGCTCGGGGCCGGCCTCGGTGGCGGCGATCGGGCCGCTGATCATCCGCGGCATGGTCGCCGATGGCTACTCCCGCGCCTTCGCCGCGGGTCTGGTCTGTACCGGGGCGGCGCTGTCGCTGATCATTCCGCCCTCCATCGGCCTGGTGATCTACGGCATCCTCGCCGGCACCTCGATTTCGGATCTGTTCCTGGCCGCCATTCTGCCGGGCCTGATGCTCGGCCTGCTGATGCTGTGCGCGCTGCCGTTCGCACGGCTGAGCGCCACGCCGCCCTCGGCGAGCGAGAGCGCCAGCGCGGATGCCGCCTTTCTGCGCGCGGTGGGCGAAGGCAGCGGTCTGCCCTACGCCACGCGCCTGCTGCGCGCCTTCCGCGAGGCGTTCTGGGGCCTGCTGACGCCGGTGGTCATCCTGGGCGGCATCTATGGCGGCCTGTTCACCCCCACCGAAGCGGCGATCGTGGCCACCGTCTTCGCCATGTTCGTGGGCTTCTTCATCTACCGCACGCTCAGCCCGCGGGCGCTGTTCGCCTGCGTGGCGGCCTCGGCGGGGTCCTCCGCGGTGGTCATGCTGGTGGTGGCGTTCGCCAGCCTGTTCGGCTGGGTGGTGGTGGTCGACGGGCTGGTCGGCGACTACTCGGATGCGCTGCTCGGCATCAGCCATAGCCCCTGGGTGATCGTGCTGATGATGCTGGTCATCCTGCTGCTGGCAGGGATGTTCATGGACGCCATCACCATCATGTTCATCACCCTGCCGATCTTCATGCCCGTGGTGCAGCAACTGGGCCTCGACCCGACCTGGTTCGGGGTGGCCTTGATGACGGCGCTCTCCATCGGCCTGATCACCCCGCCGGTGGGCATCAATCTGTTCGTCGCCGCCAATATCACCGGGCTGCCGCTGGGCCAGATCGCGCGTGGAGTGATCCCTTTCCTGATCGTGTCGCTGATCGGGCTACTGATCGTGGCCTATGTGCCGGCGATCTCGCTCATCGCGCTCTAGCCCCGCCGCACTTAGCGCGACGACACCGACGACGACAAATAGCCAGACCAAGACGAAGACAAAGACGCCGGCCCTGGGGCCGGCGTCGATGCGTTGTGGATCTGGCTCAGGCCGTGCGGGCCTCAGGCACATCATCCATCAGCTTGTCGAGGGTGATCGGCAGCTCGCGGATACGCTTGCCGGTGGCGTGGTACACCGCGTTGGCCACGGCGGCGGCGAGCCCGGTGATGCCGATCTCGCCGATACCGCGGGCCCCGTACTCGTTGAACCGGGTATCGGGGTAGTCGAGCAGGATGACATCGACCTCGGGCTGGTCGGCGTGGACCGGCACCACGTACTCGGCATAGTCGTTGTTGACCGGACGACCGTTGCGGGCGTCGTATTCGGTCGCCTCGAACAGCCCCATGCCGACGCCCATGACGATTGCGCCCTCGACCTGGTTGCGTGCGGTGGTCTCGTTGATCACCCGGCCGACATCGATGGCGCTGACCACGCGGGCGACGCGCAGATGCGAGATGCCCGGGTCCCAGCGCACCTCAACGAAGTGCGCGCCGAAGGAGCGGTAGGAGTATTGTGCATCAGCCCCCTCGGTGTGGGCTTCGCCATCGGCGCTGCCGTAGCGCGCGGCGCCGAGGATGTCGGCAAAGCTCACCTGCTTGCCATCGGCGTTGCGCAAGCCGCCCTCCGCGACCTCGAGCTCGTCGCTGGCGACCCCGGCGAAGGCACCATTGGTGCCGGTGGCGTAGCGCTTCATCTCGTCCAGTGCGACCCGCGCCGCCTTGGCGATCGCCGGCAGCGTGGTCGCCGTGGCCCAGGAGCCGCCGGAGACCGGGCCATCCGGATAGGAGGAGTCCCCCAGTTCGACCGTGATCCGCTCCAGCGGCAGGCCGGTGAGATCACTCACCGCCTGGGCGACGATGGTGTAAGTGCCGGTGCCGATGTCCTGGGTGGCGCAGGAGGCCAATGCGGTACCGTCGGCGCGCAGCGAGACCCGCGCATCGCACGGGCGCTTGAGCGCCTCCCAGTTGCACGCCGCCATGCCGTAGCCGACGATCTCGCGCCCCTGGCGCATGCTGCCGATCTCGGCGGAGCGTTCGTCCCAGCCGAAGCGCTCGGCGGCACGCTGGGTCGCCTCGACGATATGGTTGCTGGAGAAAGCGAGATCCAGGCTCTCGTCGCGCTCGGCGTAGTTGTCGAGGCGGAAGGCGAGCGGGTCGGCGCCGACGGCCACGGCCATCTCATCCACCGCCGACTCCAGCGCGAACAGCCCCGGTGCCGCACCGGGGGCGCGCATCGAGGTGGGCGTACCGCGATTCACCTGGGTCGTTGCGTGGCTGACGGTGAGATGGGGGCAGCTGTAGAGACTCTTGGTCACGCTGCCGCAGGTCTCGACGTACTGGTCGGTGAACGAGGTGGTGTTGATCGACTCGTGGCGCAGGGAGACCAGCTTGCCGTTGCCATCGGTGGCCAGGCGCAGCCGCTGGCGCGTCTCCGGCCGGTGGCCGGTGGTGGTGAACATCTGCGCCCGCGGCACCACCAGCTGTACCGGGCGCCCCAGCTCGCGCGCGGCGGCGGCAGTGGCCACGGCATGGGGCCAGGTCCACAGTTTGCTGCCGAAGCCGGAGCCGATGTAGGGCGCATGCACGGTGACCCGCTCCGGCGGGATGGCGAAGATCTTGGAGAGCGCGTTACGCGCCATCACCACGCCCTGGGAGGCATCGAAGATCGTGAGATGATCGCGCTCCCACCACGCCGTGGAGGCGTGCATCTCCATCGGGTTGTGGGTCTCCACCGGCGTCCGGTAGGTCACGTCGATACGCTGGGCGGCACTGTCGAAGGCCGCCGCGGCATCGCCGCGTGAATGGTCGCCTCGGCCGGCCCGGGTGCCGTGGGCGGCCACCCCCTGATCCAGGTTGGCGAGTGCGTGGTCTTCGGCGTAGCTGACCTCGACCTCTCGCGCCGCGGCGCGGGCGTTCTCGAAGGTATCCGCCACCACCAGCGCCACGAACTGCCCGGCGTAGTAGATGCGCTCGTCCTCGAACGGCAGACGCGTCTCCTCGACCTTGTTGCCCTGAGCGAAGCTCGACGGCGAACGGTAGAGCTTGGGGAAGTGCCCGTGGTGAAAAATCTCGATCACACCGGGCATCTGGCGTGCCCGAGCCACGCTCAGTTGACTCACCTTGCCGCTGGCGATGGTGCTGAACACACCGTAGCCGTAGACGAGACCGGCGGGCTGCTGGTCGGCGGCGTAGTGGGCACGGCCCGAGAGCTTGTCGGGGCCATCGATCCGCGGCACGCCGGCGCCGATGATCGCACCGAAGTGCGGGGCAGTGGGCTTGTCGTCACTCATCTGGGTCTCTCCTCGCCGTGGCTCAGGCTATGGTCAGATCGGTCAGGTTGCGTACGATCGCCTGCTGGCCGAGGGGAATCTTGTAGGCGTTGTGGGAGTAGGCGACGGCATGCTCGAAAGCGAGCTTGGCGGCGTCGGCAAAGCGCTGCTCGCTCGCCGGCTCACCCTTGAGCGCCGCCTCTACCTCCGGCGCCCGCCACGGCTTGGTGCCGACGCCGCCCAGCGCCACCCGTGCTTCTCTAACGGTGTTTCCATCCATCTGCACGATTACCGCGCTGGAGGCGAGCGCGAACTGATAGGACTGGCGATCGCGCAGCTTGAGATAGGCCGAGCGGCTGCCGGCGAGCGGGGCGTCGAGCACCACATGGGTGATCAGCTCGCCGGGCGCCAGCGCGTGCTCGCGCTGCGGCGTGTCACCGGGCAGCAGGTGGAAGTCGGCGAAGTCGATCTCGCGTCGTCCCTCGGGGCCTTCGACCTGCACCTTGGCGCCGATCGCCGCCATCGCCACGCACATGTCCGACGGGTGAGCGGCGATGCAGCTGTCGCTGGTGCCGAGCACCGCATGCACCGAGCGGTTGACGCCGCCGATCGCGGCACAGCCGCTACCCGGCTCGCGCTTGTTGCAGGCCGAGACGCCATCGCGGAAATAGGGACAGCGCACCCGCTGCATCAGATTGCCACCGGTGGTGGCCTTGTTGCGCAGCTGGGTCGAGGCGCCTGCCAGCAGCGCCTGGGAGAGCACGGCGTAATCCTCGACGACACGCTTGTCACGGGCCAGCGCGGTGTTGGTCACCATGGCGCCGATGCGCAGGCGGCCGTCGTCCAGAGACTCGATCCGGTCCAGCGCCACGCCATTGATATCGACCACCTTGCGCGGCTGCATGACATCCAGCTTGACCAGATCGAGCAGCGTGGTGCCGCCGGCCAGAAAGGCCGCCTGGCCATCGCTGCCGTGGGCCGCAATCGCGGCCGCCGGGTTCTCCGCCCGGGCATAATCGAAGGCTCTCATGCCGGATCTCCTGCAAGTTTGCCACGTGCCGACTGGATCGCCGCGACGATGTTCTTGTAGGCGCCACAGCGGCAGATGTTGCCGCTCATCGCCTCGCGCACCTCGGCATCGCTGGTGCCGATCGCGTCATCGTTGAGAATCGCCACCGCGCTCATCATCTGCCCCGCGGTGCAGTAACCACACTGGTAGGCATCGTGCTCGAGGAAGGCCTGCTGGATCGGGTGCGGCTGACCATTCTGCTCGAGCCCTTCGACCGTGGTGATGGCGTCGCCGTCGTGGGTAACCGCCAGACTGAGGCAGGCATTGATCGCGGTGCCGTTGACCAGCAGCGTGCAGGCCCCGCACTGACCGTGATCGCAGCCCTTCTTGGTGCCGGTGAGACCGAGACCATGGCGCAACGCGTCGAGCAGAATCACGTTGGGGGTCACGTCCAGTTGCTGGCGCCGGCCGTTGACGATCAGCGTGATGCGCTGCCGGCCCTCGGCCGGCGGGACATCGGTCTGGGTCTGCGGCTGGTCCGGCGAACCGGCATAGCTCACCTGGGACAGCGCCGGTGCCGCCGCCATAGCGAGACCGGAAGCCCCCGCGGACTGCAGGAAACGCCGCCGCGCGGGAGAGCGGGGCTGGGTGTCGCGGCGGGGATCGAAGTGATCGACCCCCGGCGTCGCGCGCTCGTTGTCATCCATGTCTGAGATCCTCATCAAGGCTGTGCCGCTGCCGGCATCATTGTCTTTCTCACGTGGCGTTCTGGCGCGTCGTGCTCGCGTGTCTGTCGAGATGCCCTGTCGGGTGCGGGGCTGGCGCTTGCCGCTCGAGCGGCGATGCGCGCGTCTTGTCCCACGACGGCCAGCGCGAGAGGCGGTATGCCAGGCGGGGCGCAGGCGCGCAGGGTGTGTCAGGCACCGCAGCGCGATGTCGAAGGGCGGCCAGTCGTAGCACTGACGTTAGGAAAAGAGCGGCATCAATGCCAAATCATTGGCGTAATTCGCGCAATTCACGCAGAAATGGGCATCCTCCGCAGGCCCGCGGCGCGGCTGGCCTTTTGCTCGGGCCTGCCGTATGTTTTCGCCCAACTGCATCGTCACAGGGATCAGAGAGATGAGTGTTTCACGTCATGGCGTCCGTCTGCTGGCGCTCGCCGCCGGCCTCTCCACCGCCGCCGCGGCCAGCGCGGCCCAGCCGACCTGGGAAGGCAGCGTCGGCGCCGGCGCCCTCTACGCGCCGGACTATCAGGGTAGCGACGACTACGAGTGGAGGGCCTGGCCGTCGCTGGATGCGACCTACGGCAACACCTTCTTCGTCAGCGTGACCGACGGCATCGGCTGGAATCTGGTGCGCGAGGGCAAGTGGCGGGTCGCGCCCTTCATCGGCTACACCTTCGGCCGAGACGACACCGGCGACATCCGCGCCCTGGATCAGGTCGACGGCGGCGCCACCGCCGGCCTGCGCGCCAGCTATCTCGACGACACCTGGCACTACAGCGCCGCCGCCGAGACGCCGTTCACCGGTGACCTCGACGGCTATCGGGTCAAGTTCGCGGCGACCCATGTCGCCCGCCTCGGCGAGCGCGCCGCCTTCACCGTCGGCCCGCGCTTCAGCTACACCAGCGCGGCCTGGACCGACGATCTGTTCGGGGTCTCCGCCGGAGAGAGTGCGCGCTCGGGGATTCGTGCCTACGACCCGAACGATGGCTACTTCACCCTGGGCGCCGATGCCACCCTGAGCTACTACCTCACCCGGCAGTGGTCGGTCACCGGCCTGGTCGGCGTGGCACGCCTCACCGGCGACGCCGAGGATAGCCCGATCGTCGACGACCTCGGCGACGCCACCCAGTGGCACGCGGGCGCCTTCATCAACTACCATTTCTGATACCGGCCACCGTTGACATCGCCAGGGGCGTGCCACGCCGCCCCATCGGCAAAAACGCCCGCCCCGGCATCGGCCGGAGCGGGCGTTTTCGTCTTTCCACGGACAGCGCTGGGGGTGATGCCAAAAGTCGGCGAGCGACGTCCGTTGTCGTACCCAGCCTAACGACGCTTCAACTCGGCACCGAACTCCAGCATGCGATTCAGCGGTACCAGCGCCTGGCGTGCGATCTCGGGATCGACATGAATCTCCTGACCACAGCCGTTGGCGTCCTCCAGCACCGCCAGGGTGTTCTCGAGGCCGTTCATCGCCATCCACGGGCAGTTGGCGCAGCTTCTGCAGGTGGCGCCATTGCCCGCCGTGGGCGCGGCCATGAAGGTTCTGTCCGGCATCAGCTGCTGCATCTTGTAGAAGATGCCGCGATCGGTGGCGACGATGAAGCTGGGGTTATCGAGCTTCTGGGCCGCGCTGATCAGCTGCGAGGTGGAGCCGACCACATCGGCGATCTCCACCACCGAGGCCGGTGACTCCGGGTGCACGAGCACCGCGGCCTGCGGATGCAGCGCCTTGAGATCGAGAATCCCCTTGGCCTTGAACTCATCGTGGACGATGCACTCGCCCTCCCAACAGAGCACGTCGGCCCCGGTTCGCTCGCGCACATAGTTGCCCAGATGGCGATCCGGCGCCCACAGGATCTTTTCGCCCTGCCGGTCGAGGTGATCGATCAGTTCCACCGCGATCGACGAGGTCACCACCCAGTCGGCACGCGCCTTCACCGCCGCCGAGGTGTTGGCGTAGACCACCACGGTGCGCTCCGGATGCTGGTCGCAGAAGGCGGAGAAGGTGTCCGCCGGACAGCCGATGTCCAGCGAACAGGTCGCCTCCAGCGTAGGCATGAACACCCGCTTCTCTGGGCTCAGGATCTTGGCGGTCTCGCCCATGAACCGCACCCCGGCAACGATCAGCGTGGTCGCCGGGTGATCCTTGCCGAAGCGGGCCATTTCCAGCGAGTCGGCGACGCAGCCACCGGTCGCTTCCGCCAGCGCCTGGATCTCGGGATCGGTGTAGTAGTGCGCGACCAGCACCGCGTTACGCGCCTTCAACTGCGCCGCGATACGCGCCCGATAATGCGCCTTGGCGCCCTCGTCGAGCGTCGGCTGCGCGTGGCCCGCCAGATGCTCGCGAACCCGATCCCGCTGCCGTTCCGCCATCGCTTCGTCTCCGTCAGTCCTGCAGCCACTCGGTGTGGAAGGTCCCTTCGCGATCGACACGCTTGTAGGTGTGAGCGCCGAAGAAGTCGCGCTGGGCCTGAATCAGGTTGGCCGGCAGTTTTTCGCTGCGGTAGCTGTCGTAGTAGGCGATCGCCGAGGAGAAGGTCGGCACCGGAATGCCGTTCTGCACGGCATGAGCGATCACGTCCCGCAGCGCCGACTGATAGTTGCCGGCGATATCGCCGAAGTACGGCGCCATCAGCAGGTTCTTGAGCTCAGGATTCTCCTGATAGGCATCGGTGATCTTCTGCAGAAAGCGCGCGCGGATGATGCAGCCGGCGCGGAACAGCTTGGCCACTTCGCCATAGTTCAGGTCCCAGCCATGATCCTCGGAGGCGGCGCGCATCTGGGCGAAGCCCTGAGCGTAGGAGGCGATCTTGCTGAAGAAGAGCGCCTTGCGCACCTTCTCGATGAACTCGGCCTTGTCGCCCTCGAAGGTCTTCTGCGCCGGGCCCTTGAGCACCTTGGACGCTGCCACACGCTCCTCTTTCAGCGCCGAGATGAAGCGCGCGAAGACCGATTCGGTGATCAGCGGCAGCGGCACGCCGAGATCCAGCGCGCTCTTGCTGGTCCACTTGCCGGTACCCTTCTGCCCCGCCGAGTCGAGAATGATATCGACCACATCGTGATCGGTCTGGTCATCCTGCTTGGTGAAGATCTTGGCGGTGATATCGATCAGGTAGCTGTCGAGTTCGCCTTCGTTCCACTCACTGAACACCTCGGCCAGCTCGGCGTTGGAGAGCCCCAGCGAGCCCTTGAGGATCGCGTAGGCTTCGGCGATCAGCTGCATGTCGCCATATTCGATGCCGTTGTGGACCATCTTGACGTAGTGGCCGGCGCCATCCGGGCCGACATAGGCCACGCAGGGCTCGCCGTCGTCGGCGCGGGCAGCGATCTTCTCGAGGATCGGCGCCACCATGTCGTAGGCTTCCTTCTGCCCACCCGGCATGATCGACGGCCCTTTCAGCGCCCCCTCCTCGCCACCGGAGACGCCGGTGCCGATGAAGTTGAAGCCCGCCTCGGAGAGCTCCTTGTTGCGGCGAATGGTGTCCTCGAACGGGGTGTTGCCGCCGTCGATCAGGATGTCGCCCTGGTCGAGATGCGGCTTGAGCGACGCGATCGTCTTGTCGGTGGCATCGCCGGCCTTGACCATCAGCAGAATGCGCCGCGGGGTCTCCAGCGACGCCACGAACTCCTCGACGCTATAGAACGGTTTGAGCTTGCTGTCACCGTTCTCGGCCATCACCTCGTCGGTCTTCTCCGCCGAGCGGTTGTAGATCGACACCGTATAGCCGCGACTCTCGATGTTGAGCGCCAGATTGCGCCCCATGACGGCCATGCCGACCACGCCGATTTGCTGTTTGGCCATGGAATTGATGCTCCTTGCAAAAATGAAGCCGCCACGCGGCGATGAACGTCACCCGCTGACGGATGCTCCCTATTGTAAGGCAGAGCGGGCGTTCCGCCGAATCGCCCGCTGCCCAGCATGAGGCCACCTGGCTGGCACGCTTCCAGCCCGAGGTCAGTGCGCCTCGTCCCAGTTGGCGCCGCTATTGGCATCGACGATCAGCGGTACCTTGAGTTCAGCGGCGCGCTGCATGCGCTGGCGCACGGCGGCGATGAAGTCATCGCTCTGCGCCTCGGCGACCTCGAACACCAGTTCGTCGTGCACCTGCATCACCATCCAGGCGTCGAACTCGGCATGGCCCTGGGCCGGGTTGAGCCAGTGGTGCACGTCGATCATGGCGAGCTTGATGATGTCCGCCGCGGTGCCCTGCATCGGCGCATTGATCGCGGTACGTTCGGCGGCCTGGCGCCGGGCGTGGTTCTGCGCCTTGATCTCCGGCAGGTAGAGCCGGCGCCCGAACACCGTCTCCACGAAACCATCCTCCGCCGCCTGGGCGCGAATCCTGTCCATGAAGGTGGCGACCTTGGGGTAGCGGTCGAAGTAGCGATCGATATAGGTCTGCGCCTGGCCACGCTCGATGTGCAGCTGCTTGCCCAGGCCCCAGGCGCTCATGCCGTAGATGAGGCCGAAGTTGATCGCCTTGGCACTGCGCCGCTGATCCACGGTGACCTTCTCCAGCGCGACACCGAAGACTTCGGCGGCAGTGGCGGCGTGGATGTCCTGATCGTTGGCGAAGGCGTCGAGCAGCCCCTTATCGTCGGAGAGATGCGCCATGATGCGCAGCTCGATCTGCGAGTAGTCGGCAGCGACGATACGGTAGCCGTCGCGGGCGACGAACGCCTGGCGGATCTTGCGCCCCTCTTCGGTGCGAATGGGGATGTTCTGCAGATTGGGGTCGGAGGAGGAGAGCCGTCCGGTGGCGGTGACCGCCTGGTGGTAGCTGGTGTGAAGCCGCCCGGTGGCGGGATTGACCAGCCGCGGCAGCTTGTCGGTGTAGGTCGACTTGAGCTTGGTCATGCCGCGGTGGGCCATGATCAGCTTGGGCAGCGGATAGTCCAGTGCCAGCTCTTCGAGCACCGCTTCGGCGGTACTCGGTGCGCCCTTGGGGGTCTTCTTGATCACCGGGATCTTCTGCTCCTCGAACAGAATCTCGGCAAGCTGCTTGGGCGAGCCGAGGTTGAACTCCCGGCCCGCCAGTTCGAAGGCTTCACTCTCGAGCTCGCGAATGCGGGTTTCCAGCGCCTGACTCTGGGCGTGCAGACGTGCCGGATCGAGGGCCACGCCGCCGCGTTCCATGTGCGACAGCACCGGGATCAACGGCCGTTCGATACGGTCGAGTACTTCGGCCAGACGCCCTTCCGCCTCGAGCTTGGGCCGCAGCTCGCGATGCAGACGCAGGGTGATGTCGACATCCTCGCAGGCGTAGGGCACGGCTTCCTCTAGCCCGATCTGATCGAAGGTGAGCTGCTTGGCGCCCTTGCCGGCGATCTCCTCGAAGCTGATCGTCTTCTCCCCGAGGTACTTGAGCGCCAGCGAATCCATGTCGTGGCGCGTTGCCGTGGAGTTGAGCACGTAGGACTCGAGCATGGTGTCGATCAACTCGCCGGCGACCTGGATGTCGTAGCGCGCCAGCACCGAGATATCGTACTTGAGGTTCTGCCCGATCTTGGCGATGTCGGGGTTCTCGAGCAGCGGCTTGAGCGCCGCCAGCACCGCGTCGCGGTCGAGCTGGTCGGGGGCATCCAGATAGGCGTGGCCCACCGGAATGTAGGCGGCCTCATGGGGTTCGAGCGCCAGCCCGATGCCGACGATATCGGCCTCCATATAGTTGAGACTGGTGGTCTCGAGATCGAAGCAGAACGCCTCGCTCGCCGCCAGGCGCTCGATCCAGGCGTCGAACTCCGCCTGGGTGAGCAGGGCGTGGTCTTTGCGTGCAGCGCTGGCCTGCGCCGGGTCTGCGTCGACATCGTCGCTCGCGACCGCGGTGCCCGAGGCGACGTCATCCACGCCCTCGTCCTTGCCTTCGAGCAGCTCGCCCAGCCAGTTCTTGAACTCGAGCTGGGTGTACAGCGCCTTCAAGGCGTCGCGGTCTGGCTCGGCCAGATGCAGCTCGTCGAGCCCCACCGGCAGCTCGCAGTCGGTCTTGATCGTGGCCAGGCGATAGGAGAGGAAGGCCTGCTCGCGGTTGGCTTCGAGCTTCTTGGGCAACGTCTTGGCACCGCGGAAATCGAGCATGGTGACGCGCTCGAGATCGGCGTAGATGGTGTCCAGGCCGCCGCCCATGCCCTGGAGCAGACCGAGCGCGGTCTTCTCGCCGACCCCGGGTACTCCCGGGATGTTGTCGACCTTGTCGCCCATCAGCGCCAGGTAGTCGATGATCAACTCGGGCGGAATGCCGAACTTCGCCTCCACCCCGGCCACGTCGAGGGTTTCGTCCTTCATCGTGTTGACCAGGGTGATGTGCTGGTTGACCAGCTGGGCCATGTCCTTGTCGCCGGTGGAGATCACCGCATCGCGTCCGGACTCGGTGGCGAGCCGGGCCAGCGTGCCGATGACGTCGTCCGCCTCGACACCCTCGATGCACAGCAGCGGCAGGCCGAGCGCCTTGACGCACTGGTGCAGAGGCTCCACCTGGGGCCGCAGGTCATCCGGCATCGGCGGCCGATGGGCTTTGTACTCGGCGTAGATCTCGTCGCGGAAGGTCTTGCCCTTGGCGTCGAACACCACCGCCATGGGGCTCTGCGGATACTGCTTGATCAAGCTCTTGAGCATCGCCAGCACCCCGCGCACCGCGCCGGTCGGCTGGCCGTCGGCGGTCGACAGCGGCGGCAGGGCGTGAAAGGCGCGGTAGAGATAGGAGGATCCGTCGACTAGGACGATGGGAGCATCTGCCATGAGCTGGGGCATCCGTGACTGGCTTTCGATCGCCTCATGATACGCAAGGCGCCGCTCGGCGTCAGGGCACGCCGCCGGCGATCGGGAATCCACGCCTGCGCCTGCGGTCGAAGCAGGTGCGGATGGCCGCGATCCAGCGCTAGACTAACCACCGCCAATGGAGGTGACCGCCATGCCCACTACGCTATCGCACACCATGCTCCGCGCGCTGCCGGGCCTACTGCTGGCCGGCCTGCTGGCCGCGACCGCGCTGCCCCCCGCGGCTCTGGCGCAGAACACACCGACACCCGAGATCAAGACGCATAGCGACGCCCAGCAGACGGTCTCGGAGTATCGGCTCAACGGTAAGCTTTATGCCATTCGCGTGGCACCGAAGTCGGGACAGGCCTATTTCCTTTATGACGCCGACGGCGACGGCAACTACCAGCGCCGCGACACCGACACGGTGCCGGTACCCGAGTGGGTGCGCCGAGAGTGAGCCGCCGAGGGCGCAGCCGCATCGCCGCAATCCACACGAAGGCAGCAACGCACGCGAGGTAGGAGCGCGCCGCCGCAACCGCTACAATGCGCGGTTTCCGCTCCCAGATCCGATATTGCCATGGCCGTATTCACTCCCCTCGACGACGCCCAGGTCGCTGATTTCCTCACGCGCTACGCCGTCGGCGATTTCGCCGCGCTGAAAGGCGTCCCCCAGGGCACCGAGAACAGCACCTTCTTCGTGACCACCGACCAGGGCGAGTGGGTGCTGACGCTGTTCGAGCAGGGGGAGTTCGAGGACCTGCCGTTCTTCGTCGATCTGCTCGACTATCTGGATGCTCAGGGCCTGCCGGTGCCGGGGCCGGTCCACGACCGCCAAGGGGTCGCCCTGCAGCGTCTCGCCGGCCGCCCGGCGCTGCTGTTCCCGCGCATGCCCGGCAGCCACCCCAGCGCGCCCAACCTGGCCCAGTGTGCCGCGCTCGGCGATGCACTGGGGCGCATGCACCAGGTATCGCAGCGGTTCACCGGCCAGCGCGACAATCCGCGCAACCTGGCCTGGCTGCGCCGCCGCCATCGCGAAGTGCTGCCCCACCTGGAGAGCAGTGACCAGGCGCTGATGCGCGAAGAGCTCGCCGCCTACGCCACGGCCTTCGCTGACGCCGACCTGCCGCGCGGCGCCATCCATGGCGATCTGTTCCGCGACAACACCCTCTACGACGGTGACCGCCTCGGCGGCATCATCGATTTCTACAACGGCTGCACCGGCGAGCTGCTGTTCGATCTGGCGATCGTGATCAACGACTGGACCAGCGACGCCACGGGCGAGATCGACCGCGCGCGTTACGACGCCATTCTCAGCGCCTATCTGGCTCACCGCCCGCTGAGCGATGCCGAGCGCGCGCTGTGGCCGCTGATGCTGCGCATGACCGCACTGCGCTACTGGCTGTCGCGCCTGCTGGTGATCCACGTCGACCCGCCCGCGCACGACATCACGCCCCACGACCCGGCCCGCTTCCGCACCCTGCTGACGCGACGGCTCGAGGGTGAGGTCCCGCCGTTGCCGGCGTGAGCGCCGGGCGCTTTTTCGACTAGGCTTGTGCGGGGCCGCACCAGCGGCACCTGTTTCGGAACGCTGCCAGAACAGTCTGGCAGCCCTGGGCTTTTTTCCTGAAATTCATGGTTCCCGACACAGTGCGACGGCATAATGCGCGCCATCGTCACCCGGCGCGCTACCTGTCTTTTCGCCGGGACTTCACCGCCGGTCCATCGGAGAGCGTCATGCCGAATCCTTCTCCCGCCGCACAGGCCCGCCGCACCTACAATATCGATCAGTGGGGCAGTGGCTACTTCGACGTCGACGACCAGGGACGCACGCTGGTACGCCCGCTGGGCAGCGAAGTCCCCGGCCCCAGCATGGTGCTCGATACTCTGGTCGACAAACTGCGCGATGCCGGCCTGCGCCTGCCGGTGCTGGTACGCTTCATCGATATCCTGCACGACCGGGTCGAACAGCTGTGCATGGCGTTCGATCAGGCGATGCAGGAGGAGCGTTATCAAGGTGGCTATACCGCGGTCTACCCGATCAAGGTCAACCAGCAGCGCCGCGTGGTCGAGGAGATTCTGGCCACCCAGGAGCGCGGTCATGGCCGTGTCGGTCTGGAAGCCGGCAGCAAGCCGGAGCTGATGGCGGTACTGGCGCTCTCCGGCGACGGCCCCTCGGTGATCATCTGCAACGGCTACAAGGATCGCGAGTACATCCGCCTGGCGCTGATGGGCGAGAAGCTCGGCCACAAGGTCTACCTGGTGGTGGAGAAGTACTCCGAGCTGAGCCTGATTCTGGAGGAGGCGGAGAAGCTCCAGGTGCGACCTCGGATCGGCGTGCGTGCGCGCCTCTCCTCGGTGGGCAAGGGCAAGTGGCAGGATACCGGCGGCGAGAAGTCGAAGTTCGGTCTCACCGCGACCCAGATCCTGACCATCACCGAGCGCCTGCGCGATGCCGGTGCCCTCGACAGCCTGCAGTTGGTGCACTTCCACCTGGGCTCGCAGATCGCCAATATCCGTGACATCCAACGCGGCCTGCGCGAGTGCGCGCGCTTCTACCACAGCCTGCGCGAACTCGGTGCGCCGATCGATACCGTCGACGTCGGCGGCGGTCTCGGCGTGGATTACGAAGGCACTCGCTCGCGCAGTTTCTGTTCGATCAACTACTCCATGCGCGAGTACGCCAGCAACGTGGTGTGGGCCTTCAGCCAGATCTGCAACACCCACGAGCTGCCGCACCCGCAGATCATCTCCGAGTCCGGACGCGCCCTGACCGCCCACCATGCGGTGCTGGTGACCAACGTCATCGGCGAGGAGCGCATGGGCCACATCGAACCGGAACGCCGGGTCGGAGAGGACCCGCACGTCGACGAGCTGTGGCGGGTCTATGATCGGCTCGAGGGCATGCGCGAGCCGCGCGATCTGGTCGAGGCGTACCACGACGTGGTTCAGGCCGTGGGCGAGCTGCAGGATCGCTTCGTCATGGGGCTGGCCGATATCCAGGCCCGTGCCGAGGGCGAGTCGGTCTACTTCGCGGCCTGCCAGCGTCTGCGCGACCGTCTCGATGGCCGCAACCGCGCCCATCGTGACATCGCCGATGAGCTGGCCGAGAAGCTCGCCGACAAGCTGTTCGTCAACTTCTCGCTGTTCCAGTCGCTGCCGGACGTCTGGGGGATCGACCAGGTCTTCCCGGTGCTGCCGCTGACCGGCCTCGACCATACTCCGACCCGGCGCGGCGTGATCCAGGACATCACCTGCGACTCCGACGGGCGGATCGATCTCTACGTCGATGGCCAGGGGCTCGAGAGCACGCTGCCGCTGCCCGAGTGGGACGATGACGACGACAAGCTGCTGGGGCTGTTCCTGGTCGGCGCCTACCAGGAGATCCTGGGCGATCTACACAATCTGTTCGGCGATACCGACTCGGTCGACGTGGCGCTGGATGCCAACGGCGAGTGGCACCTCTCCCACGTGCAGCAGGGTGACACCGTGGCCGCGGTGCTGGGCTACGTCAACTTCGATGCCGAGGCACTCAAGCAGCAGCTCACCGAGCAGCTGATCGCCAGCCCGCTGAGCGTTGAAGAGCGCGAGCAGTTCGTCGAAGAGCTCTCCGCCGGCCTGAGCGGCTACACCTACCTGGAGTGAAGCGCCGCCGCCAGGCCAGCCCCATGCCAGATGCAAAAAACCGCGACGAGATCGCGGTTTTTTGTGCCCGGCGTTTTTGCGTCCGGTGCCGGTGCACCGACACCTTCATGCGCCTAAGCGAGTGCGCGTGCCGACATCCAGCCCCAGCGACAGCGACAAGCCAAGCACCGCCTCCCGCGGCAACTTGCCGACGCCGGCCGGGGTCCCGGTCAGCACCACGTCGCCGGGCTCGAGGGTGAAGGTGCGGGTCATCTCTTCGAGCAGCGCGGGCACCGAGAACAGCATGTCGCTGAGCTTGCCGCTCTGCTGGCGCTGCCCGTTGATATCCAGATGGAAAGAGACGCTGGCCCAGGCGGTGTCGGCGTCCACCGGCACGAAACGCGACAGCGGGCAGGCGCCATCGAACGCCTTGGCGCGCTCCCACGGATGGCCTTTCTCCTTGAGCGCCGACTGCACGTCGCGCAGGGTGAGATCCAGCGCCAGTCCGGCGCCGGCGATGCCTGCGAGCGCTTCTGCCTCGCTCGCTTCGCTCAGGCGCTCACCGATCAGCAGCGCCAGCTCGGTTTCGAAGTGCACCTCGCCATGCGTGAACTGCCGGGCGATCGGCGATTCGAGCTCCACTGCACTGGTCGCCGGCTTCATGAACAACAACGGTGCACTGGGAACCGGATTGTTGAGCTCAGCGGCGTGCTCGGCGTAATTACGCCCCACACAGAGAATCTTGCCCAGTGGATGCCCGGTCTCGCTGCCGTCGACGAAGCGCGTGGTAAAAGCCATGCTCTACTCCCCTGCCAATGTTGAAGCCCAACGAAGTGCGCCGGCGGCACCATGAAAAGCCGCCGTTGACGCAGACTCGACGAGTCTAGCCTCAACGGCGGCCGATGGCATCACGCCTGCCTGCGCGCCGACGCGCCTGGCTCAGTACCTACGAACCAGGCGGCGGCGGCGTGTCGTCAGTGGGTCACGCCCTGGGGCGTCCACACCTCATCCGGCGCATGGGCCAGAAAGTCAGGACGCGACTGCTTGGCCCCGAACGGGCGCACGCAGGCGTTGTCGCGACGGTTGAAGACGAAGAAGGCGTTGCTGCGCGGGTCCGGCGACATATTGGCGTTGGAGCCGTGCAGAGTATTGCAGTCGAACAACAAGAGCCCGCCGGCGGCCCCGGTCGGCGCCTGAATGCCGTTGCTCTCGATCAGCGCGCGCAGGGCCTCTTGCCCGGGCACGCCGAACTCCTGCTGCTTGAGCGAGCGCTTGTGATTGTCGTCCGGCGTCTCGCCCAGGCAGTGCACGAAGACCTTGTGCGAACCGGGCACCAGCATCAGCGGGCCGTTGAAGTGGTGGTTATCGGTAAGCACGATCGAGGCGCTGACAGCGTGCATCTCGGGCATGCCGTCCTCGGCGTGCCAGGTCTCGAAGTCCGAGTGCCAGTTGAAGCCTTTGCCGTGGAAGCCAGGCTTGTAGTTGATCCTCGACTGATGCACGTAGACGTCGCCGCCTACGATCTGGCGTGCCCGCCCGGCCAGGCGCGGGTCTGCCGCCAGCTGCGCGAAGCGTTGCGACAGAAAGTGCACCGCGAACAGCGAACGAATCTCCTGGCTGTCCGGCTCGGTGATGGCAAAGTCGCGGTCGCGGAAATCATCCCGCGCCAGGAGTAAGGCGAGCTCGTCGTTCAGTGCGGCGACCTCGTTCTGTCCCAGAAAGTTGGGCTCGAACAGGAAGCCGTCACGCTCGAAGGCATCCATCTGGGTGCCGTCGAGCGGCCCTTCCAGGTGGCGGCCCTTGACGACTGCCTCCTGGCGCTCACGCCAGAGCGCTTCCTGCGGCCGGCGCAAACGTGTCGGATAGCGATCCTGCTTCGTCCACGTGTCTTGTTGACGGGGGGATGCGGTCTGTACTGACATCCAATCACCTCCAAGTTTGTGATCAGGTTTCAGATCCAGTCCTCGGCAGTAGTGCCGATAGGTGGGTCGAGTGAAGTTTCCTCATCTGACATCAAAGGGGTCTCTAGCCTAGAAAAGTCGGCCAGAATTGCAACTGCCTGCCCGGGGTCAGCCCCGAGCCGCTGGCGGCGCTGCGCTTCTGCGACCGTTTCGGCTACGCCACCGTGGCAGGCCCGCCCAGGGGCAGCGATAACGTAAAGCAAGAAAATGACAGGTTCGTGCTACACGGCCCGAGGAGGATCGTGCGCGACGTCATCAAGATTTCATCTAATATGGACACACTCCGCCTGCCGTTTCCCAGGGGAGGTAAGCCATGATCTGCGTCACACTCGATATGCAGTGCTCGCTGTGCGGCAGCGACCGATTCCATCTGCCGACGCAGCCCGGGGAGAGCCCCCACGTACGCTGCGCCAACTGCACCGCCGTGAAGTGCCAGACACTGGCCCTGGAGTCGACCTTGATGGCGTATCGCCGCGAGCACACGCCGCCGCACCATCGCGCAGCATGACCCGCCGCTCTTGCAGCCGCCGGGCCGATCTCAGGGAAGTCGGGAAGCGCTGGAATGTCTGAGAAATCTGGAAAGCAGTGCAAGTCCTGAGACACTGGGCCTGATAGCACGGGTCTGAGAACGCGGGTCAGAGAGAACAGCACAAAACGCCCACCACCGCCCGACAGCGAGCCTCATGCAAAGGGCACAAGCGGAGCCACTATCCGCGCAGACGGACAGCGAACAAATATCTCCACGCCCCTCGCTCCAATGCCTCTCATCAACAAGCCACGCATGGGTAGCTCAAGACAGCCCCCCTAGCGCCAGGGTGGTGTTACGGTGCCGAGCGCACCGCAGACTGCGCCTCCTTATGCCTGGGGGATGCCATGGATTCCGCTTCGCTATCCTGTCTGATGGCTAAGTCCGCTTGGGCGCGACCGGCATCGAGCCGTTGATAAGGCACCATCGGCCGCGTCGTCGGCTGGCCATAGAAGACATGAAAGGGCTCCGTGATCAACGGTTCGGGCGGACGCGGCACGTCCCCATAACGGCAGCGGAACTCGGCACAGTCACCGGCCAACGCGCCGGCCCCCTGGCCCAGGCAACTCAGTGCCAAGATAACGGCAAGCGTCTTCATTCCACCTCCTGAGTCACATCCATCGCCCGCGGGAACAGGAGCGAGTATAGGTGTGCCCGGCCTCACCCGGAGGACGATAAACCTGCTACTCGGCGGCCGATTTACCTCTCCATCACAGCTTTCTACACGCCGACTGGCACCGTGCTGACGGCCAGACCTACTGATTACAAGACAACGTCACTATCGAGTAAAAACAAGAGGTTGGATTTTCCCGCGCTACGCATACCCCGGCTCTCCAGGGAGCTGTCGCGGAGTGTGCGGGGGAAGTGTTCATCATCTCCTCCCCCCGTCTAGCGCCCTTTTCTCCCGTCCTTTTCTCCCGTCCTTTTCTCCACGACCAGAACCGTGTCCTGCACCCCGGCATGGTAGGCCGCTATCGCTGGCGTGGGTTGTCCCTGGGCGGTGGACGTTCAGGGCGGATTGAGGCCGGCGGGCGGGCGTCGCACTCTCGGGGGATCGTGAGGTGCCGGGGTGCCCGCGCCGCTCATCGGCGCGGGGCTCGGGCGAGTCGAGTGCCAATCCGGGGGTGTGCGCGTGCCGCGAACCGTGTCGAGTCTTCAGGGCGATACCGTCGATCGCCTGTGCCAGCGCCACTACGGGCGTACCGATCTGGTGGTGCAGGTGCTGGCGCACAATCCCGGGCTGTGCGCCCTGGGCCCGCGGCTGCCGAGCGCCACACTGGTGGAGCTGCCGGATAGCGCGTCGCCACCGCCCACCCCGCGCGTGGTCGAGCTGTGGCGCTGAGCCCGGCCCGGGCACCTCTTCTTTCATCTCGTCGCGGGCCGGTGTGGCGGTCACGCTGGCGCGCGTCGACGCAGGAATCGGTATGGCCCATCAGTTGAATATCACCACCGAGGCGTTCAAGACGGCCCCGCCGGCGCTGGTCTCGCTGCTGCACGCCGGGGGCATGACGCCGTCGAGCTGGGTGACGCTGCTGACGCTGGCCTATCTGGTGCTGCAGATCGGGCTGCTGGTGCCGCGCTATCTCGCGCGCTGGCGTGCCTGGCGGGCGCAGCGGAGGCAGTCGTGAGCCCGCTGGCGCGCTGGATCGGCGGCGGCGCGATCGGCGGTGCCTGTGCGCTGGCGCTGTCGATCTCGATCCAGGTGGTCAAGCAGTTCGAGGGCACCCAGCTGACGGCTTATCCCGATCCGGTGGGGGTGCCGACGATCTGCACCGGGCATACCGGGGCCGAGGTGATGCTGGGGCAGACGCTGACTCCGGCGGATTGCGAGGCGCTGCTGGCCGGCGATCTCGGCCACGCCTTCGCGGTGGTCGATGCCGCGCTGACGCCCGCCGCCCAGGCGACCCTGACCCCGGCGCGGCGGGCGGCGCTGGCGTCGTTCGTGTTCAACGTCGGTGAGGGGGCGTTTCGCGACTCGACCCTGCTGACGCGGCTGAACGCGGGCGAGATCCGCGCCGCGTGTGACGAGCTTGCGCGCTGGGTCTACGCCGATGGGCGTCGGCTGCCGGGGCTGGTGCGACGGCGTGAGGCGGAGCGCGAGCTGTGCCTGGCGGGGCTGGATGGATGACCCTGCGCCTGTTCGCCCTGGCCGTCGGGCTGGCGCTGGCCACCGGCGCTGGCTGGTTCAGCCGCGGCTGGCTGGAGGATGCCCGGCGCTTCACGGCGCTGGAGGCGGCCAAGGCCGCCACGGCCCGGGCGTTGGCGCGGGAGTCGGTGATTGCCGGGGTGGTCGAGGCGCGGCTGGCGACCCTGGACGCCCAGCAACGGGTCATCGACCGGGGAGTGATTCGTGAGATTCAGAAGCCGATCTATCGCCGCGTCTGCCTTGAGCCTGACGCTGTGCGCCTGCTCAACGCTGCCGCCGCCGGCCGCGCCCCCGATTCAGCAGACGCTGCTGAGCCGCTGCCCGACGACCCTGCCGCCGCTGAGTGACGGCAGCGGGGCCAGCGTGGTGCTGACGCTGCGCGACTGGGCGGCGCAGTACCACGCCTGCGCGATTCGACATAACGGTCTGGTGACCACCCTGAAGGAGACCCGGCATGCACCTGCTGAACGCACTGATTGAACACCTGCGGCGCACCGTACCGGCGCTGCAGGGGATGCCGAACCGGCTTTCGGCCCAGGTGGATGAGGGGCGGCTCCGGTTCGCCGCGGGGGCGTCGCTCTCCCACGGCTACGCGGTGACCGCGCAGCTGACGCTGCACGCCTACGACGACACCCTGGATGCGGTGATGCTGCCGCTGCTGGCGTGGCTGGCGCGCTATCAGCCGGAGCTGGGGCCGGAACCGGGGCTGCGCTTCTCCTGGATCTTCGCCGGGGAGACACCCGCCGATCTGCGCCTGTGGGTGCCGCTCGAGTCGCGCGTGGTGGCGACCCATGACTGCGGCAGCGGCGAGATCACCCTCGACCACCGCCAGCCCGCCTTCGCGCATGAGACCTGCCCCGCCGAGCACTGGCAGCTGCTGGTGCGCGACGAGAGCGCGGGTGAGGAGGGGTATCGGTTGGTGGCCGAGTGGGATGGCCCGCTGGCCTGACGCCCTGCTTCGGGGGCGATAAAAAGCCTGACGCCCGGCTTTGGGGGCGATAAACGGCACACGCTCGGCCCCGGGGGCGATAAAAAGCCTAACGCCCGGCCCCGGGGGCGATAACAGTCGAACCCCCGCTGACAACGCCCGCGGCTCGCCAGCCCGCCCCGCGCCGCGGACCATGAGCGCATGCCGTCTCCCGCCACCGGTGCGCCATGAATCCCGTTGAACTTGCCCGTCTGCTCCACAATCTGATCCGCGTCGGCCGTGTCGCCGCGATCGACCACGCCGCGGTGCGTGTGCGCATCCAGAGCGGTGCGCTGCTCACCGACTGGCTGCCGTGGCTGACCGCCCGCGCCGGCCACACCCGCAGCTGGAATCCGCCCACCCTGGGCGAGCAGGTGCTGCTGCTCGCCCCCGGCGGCGAGCTGCGCGGCGCCCTGGTGCTGCCGGCGCTGAACTCGGATGCCGTGCCGGCGCCGAGCCACGACGCCAATCTGACCCAGCTCGAACTGCCCGACGGCGCGGTGATCGCCTACGACCACGCCGCCAGCCACCTGAGCGCCACCCTGCCCGGCTCCGCCAGTCTCGATGCCCAGGGCGCGGTGAGTGTCACCACCGCTGCCGCCCTCACCGCCACCGCCGCCGCCGGCGCGACGCTCAATGCCGACACCGTGATCAACGGCAATCTCACGCTCAACGGTAACTTCAGCCAGCCCAGCGGCCAGACCGCGACGATGGCCGGCGACGTCCGCTTCACCGGCGCGGTGACCAGCAACGGCCGCGACATCAGCGCGAGCCACACCCACGGCGGCGTGAAGCGCGGCGGCGACCCGACGGATGGGGTGAACTGATGGCCGGCATGGATCGCACCAGCGGCACGGCGCTGGAGGGCGTCGCGCATATCCGCCAATCCGTCACCGACATCCTCACCACGCCCCTCGGCTCGCGCGTCATGCGCCGGGACTACGGCTCGCTGCTGCCGGAGCTGATCGACCAGCCGCTGGATGGCGCCACCGCCCTGCGCGCCTATGCCGCCTGCGTGGTGGCGCTGATGCGCTGGGAGCCGCGCATTCGGGTGACCCAGATCCAGCGCCACGTCTCCGCTGAGCGGCCGGGGCGGCTGACGCTCAGCGTGCAGGCCGAGCGGATCGACGACGGCGCCGACCTCACCTTCGACATCCCCCTGGGACAGGAGACCTAAACCATGGCCGGAGGCTTCACCGCCGTCGATCTCTCGCGGCTGCCCGCGCCGGATATCGTCGAGCCGCTCGACTTCGAGACGATCTTCGCCGCCCTGCTCGCCGATCTGCGCGCGCGGGCCCCGGCATTCGATGTCAGCGTCGAGTCCGACCCCGCTTACAAGATCCTGCAGGCCGCCGCCTATCGCGAGCTGCTGCTGCGTCAGCGGATCAACGAAGCCGCCCAAGGGGTGATGCTCGCCTACGCCCGCGGCGCCGATCTCGACCACCTCGGCGCGCTCTTCGGCGTCGCCCGCCAGACCCTGGACGCCGGCGACCCCGCGGCCGTGCCGCCGGTGCCGGCGACGCTGGAGACGGATGCCGACCTGCGCCGGCGCATCCAGCTCTCGCTGGAGGGCTTCTCCACCGCCGGCCCCGAGGGCGCCTACGTCTTCCATGCGCTCTCCGCCGACGGCCAGGTGCTGGATGCCAGCGCCACCAGCCCGGCGCCGGGGGAGGTGGTGGTCACCGTACTCGCCCGCGACGGCGACGGCAGCGCCCCGGCGGCCCTGCTCGCCCACGTCGATGCCACCCTCTCGGCGGAGGACGTTCGCCCGCTCACCGACCATGTCAGCGTGCGCAGCGCCGAGATCGTCGACTACCGCATCGACGCCACCCTCTACTTCTACGCCGGCCCCGACCGCGAAGTGGTGATGCGCGAAGCGCGCGCCGCCGCCGCCATCTATGCCGAGCAGCAGCACCGCCTGGGGCTCGATGTCACCCTCTCCGGGCTCTACGCCGCGCTGCATCAGCCCGGGGTGCAGCGGGTCGAGCTGGCCGAGCCCGCGGTGAGCCTGGTGATCGACCGCACCCAGGCGACCCACTGCACCGAGATCGCGCTGCATGACGGAGGTCTCGATGAGTGAGCCGCGCCACCGCGCCAGCCTGCTGCCGCCCAACTCAAGCCCCCTGGAGCACGCCCTGGAGACCACCGCCGCCGGCGCCAGCGAGCTGCCGGTGCCGCTGCGCGCGCTGTGGAACCCGGACACCTGCCCCGCCGAGCTGCTGCCGTGGCTCGCCTGGGCGCTCTCGCTGGATGCCTGGCAGCCCTACTGGCCGGAACGCATCAAGCGCCAGCGCATCCGCGACGCGATCGCGATCCAGCGCCGCAAGGGCACCGCCAAGAGCGTGCGCGACGTGGTCCGCTCCTTCGGCGCCAGCCTCGCCCTGCGCGAGTGGTGGCAGAAGGCCGAGCCGGGCCCGCCGCACACCTTCGACGTGGTGCTGACCCTGGGCGCCGAGGTGCCCCGCAGCGCCGCGTTCCAGCAGGACATCGTCGACGAGATCACCCGCACCAAGCCGGTCCGCGCGCACTTCACCTTCACCGCCGGGCTCAGCGCCGCAGGCGGTGTCGGCGTCGCCGGCGGCGCCCGCGCCTTCGTCTACCGCCGCCTGGCGGCCACCGCCCACTAGAGGACCCCCGATGGCCATCGTCTTCACCATCACCGATGCCGGCCGCGCCGCGCTGGTCGACGCCGACCACGACGGCACCACGGCCCTGACCCTCAGCGAAATCGGCTTCGGCCGCGGCCGCTATACCCCCAGCGCCGACCAGACCGCCCTGCGCGAACCGATCAAGCGCCTGGCCAGCATGGCCGGCCAGGCGGTCGCCGCCGACACCCTGCACGTCAGCGTGCAGGACGAGAGCAGCGACACCTACGCCGTCGGCGAGATCGGCCTGTTCACCGACACCGGCGTGCTCTTCGCGGTCTATTCGCAAAGCGAGTGGATCATCGAGAAGGCCGCCCCCTCGACCCTGCTGCTGGCCACCGACCTGGTGGTCGAAGCCCTCGACGTCTCCGCGATCACCTTCGGTGACGCCGCCTTTCTCAACCCGCCGGCCACCACCGAGGTCGCCGGGGTGCTCGAGCTCGCCACCCAGGCCGAGGTCGACGCCGGCAGCGACGCCCGCCGCGGGGTCGTCCCGCGCACCCTCAAGGCGTTCATCGACAAGGTGCTCGCCGCCTACGCCACGCTGAAGCAGCTCAACGACCACGCCGCCAGCCGCAACCACCCGGCGGCTACGACCAACGCCCAGGGCATGGTCGAGCTCGCCACCTACGCCGAGACCAAGGAGGGTAGCGACAACGCCCGCGCGGTGACGCCGGCGGGTCTCAATGCGCGCACCGCGACGACGACCACCGCCGGCCTGGTGGAGAAAGCGACCGACGCCGAGGCCAAGGCCGGCGCGGCCGGCGTCTATCCCGATGCGGCGGGGGTAGTAGCTGCCTTTCGGCAGTACGGCCTCGGTGTCACCACGCTACCGAGCTGGCCCAACTCGAGCTTCAACGATGACCCGCTGAACGTACCGTCCGGGATGTATCGACTGACATCGACCACCGACGGCACGCCGCTCGGCTCCGGCTGTGTTCTGTGGATGCGCTACAACGACAGCCAGTACGGCACGGCCCTCTTCATGCCCTACTCGGGAGTCGATATCTACACCCGCAGCTATCGCTGGGATACCCGGTGGTCGCCGTGGGTGAAAGGGTTCAACGAACAGAATCACCGCCCGGCAACGCGCAGCGAAGCCATCGCGGGCACCAGCGACGCCGTCTGGGCGACACCGCGGGCGATGGCCGAACACGTTCACGCCATCGGCTGGGGTGGCAGCGCTCCCGACTGCAACGACCTGATGGGCAGCGACTTCGATATCTGGCTCACCCAGGATTTCGTCGGTACCACCTCGGGCAAGTGGCTGAATGGGCCCTATGGCGATGCCATCCATACCGGCTTGCTGATCAATCTGGCCCGCACCTACAACAATGGGGTGATTCAGACCTACTGGGACTCGACGACCGGCGAGCAGTTTCACCGGGTCAACGTGGACTCCGACTTCAGGGCCTGGGAAAAACAGCTGACGGACCGGCTGCTGAAACCCTCGACCCAATCACAGGTCGAAGCCGGGACCGATACCGCCTCATTTCTTAGCCCCCGTGGCGGTCACCAGCTGCTGAATCTGTTTGGTCTCGGCGCTCAGACCTGCCCCACCTGGCCGCTCGACGACCTGGACACCACGCCTACCGACGTGCCGTCAGGGCTCTATCGCATCACCTCGAACTTCAATCGCCCTGGCGGCTCCGCCACCGTGCTCTGGACCCGCTATAACAGCGGAAGTGGCTCGATGCTGCTGCTCGAGCATGACAAGCCCAGCGTCAGACTCCGTGGCTATGGCGGATCTAGCTGGTCAGGGTGGTTTACGTTCTGGAACGATCAAAACCAGGGCGCAGGATCGGGGCTGGATGCCGATACTGTCGACGGCAAGCAGGCCGACGAATTCGTCTGGTCCGGGGGCAAAGATGATCAGCAGATCGGTGGAGGCTTGACGCTAGTTGGAAGCGGACACGCCGCCACGAATGCCGACGTGCCCTACGGCATAACACTGATGTCGTTCGGTCCAGCGGTCGTATTCAAAGACCGAAGCTCTAGTGCCGGCAGCGGCGCGCTGTGGTTCGATGGCGATGGGCTGAATTACACCTACAGCGCGTCCGGCGCAGACAATCCCGCGGAGAGCGATGATGCGGCAAGGCTACTGAAGATCACACCCTCGGATTTCATCCACAACGGCAATCGCGTGTGGACGTCTGGCAACGATGGCGCGGGTTCCGGGCTCGATGCCGATACTGTCGACGGCCTCCAAGCCGGTCAGTTTCTGCGCAGCGATGTCGGCAACTATCGTATTCCCTTTGGATCGACGGGCAGCTCGAATTGGGATGGCATCATCTGGGATGATAGTGCCAATACCTACTCCTTTTTCATGGACCAGGACCCAGATAAAGACCAACCCTACGCGATCATCGGCAAGGGTTATATCGAGCTCCAAGGGCAGCGTGCCTGGCACGCCGGTAATGACGGTTCGGGCTCGGGTCTCGATGCCGACCTTCTCGATGGCAAGCACGCGAGCGACTTCATCTGGTGTCGTGGCCAAGCGTCACAGCAGATCGTCGGCGGGCTGGAGTTGTGGGGCTCGGGCCATGCGCTGAACAATTCGTCAGACGCCTATGGCATCACGCTCAAATCTTTCGCACCCGGCGTGGTATTCGAGGACCGCACCACCGATGCCGGCAGTGGCGCGCTGTGGTTCGATTCTGACCGCCTGACCTACAGCTACAGCGTCAGCGGCGGCGAAAATCCGGTGACCAATGCCGACGCGGAAGAGATGCTGCTGATCAGCCCTCGGGACCTGCGCTACAAGCAACAACGCATCTGGCACGACGGAGAAGCCGCCGCGAGCATCCGGACCAACGGCTATGCACGGCTACCCAACGGCCTATTGATTCAATGGGGCAGGGGCACCTCACGGCAGCACACCAACTTCCCGATCCAGTTCAATAATATCTATTCCGTGCAGGTCAATGGCAATAGATATACCGGGGACGGCGCCTGGTCGGTCGATGAATTCACGACGTCTTACTTCGTGGCAGGCGGCGAAGATATCGGTACCGGCCCTGTCTTATTTATTGCAATAGGAAACTAATATGGCCCTCTTTTTCAGCGCATCGGTTCTATCCTTTTTCGACTCGGCAATTCATCGCGAAATACCCGAGGATGCCGTCGAAGTCAGTCACGACGAACATCAGGCCATGCTCGAGGGGCAGACCAGCGGTCAACGATGGGCCGCCGACGACACCGGCCACCCGATGCTGGTCGATCCGCCACAACCGACCCTAGCCGAACTCGCCAACCGCCAGCGGGCGACGATCGAATCGGCCCTGGCCGCCGCCCTGCGCGCCGGCATGCCCTACACCCTGCCCGGTGGCAGCGAGGATGTGATCCAGACCCGGCCGGAGGAGGACGAAGCCAACCTGCTCGGGCTGGCGATCGAGGCCCGCGACCGTCGTGCCGCCGGCGACACGGACGCCAGCATGGCGCTGCGGGCGCAGTCGAACACCGTCTATTCGCTCACCCCGGCGCAGATGATCTCGCTCACCGATGCCGCCAAAGCGTTCAAGCAGCGGCTGTTGGCCAAGTCGTGGGAATTGAAGGACGCGGTCAGCGCCGCCGAGGCCGCCGGCGACCGCGAGGCGATCGAGGCGGTGGTGTGGGAGGCCGCGACCTAGCCCGACGTCACTTCGCCTCGAAAACCACCGGATACCGCGTCTGCCCGCTCTCGCAGTTCGGCTGGGCGCGGTACTCGGTCAACTGGAAGTCGCTGCCCTGCCACACCCAGGTGCGCTCGCCGCCGCAGCCACCGGCACCGCGATCCTTGTAGCGGTCGTGCAGGGTGCCGCGCTGCGCATCGAACTCGGGGTCGAACAGCGTCCGCGTGCCGGTCCAGCTCCCGTCCCGCCACAGCGCGAACAGCAGCGCACGGGGCGTCCCACCGTCCGGGGCGAACACCGCCTCGTAACCCGTCTGATAGGCGCCGACGGTACAGGGCACCAGCCACACCTCTCCTGGTAACCATCCCTTCACGCTGGCGTGGCGAGGCGCGAGACCGGTGGTTGCGTCGCTGATCACGCAGGCATCGCTCACCTCAGCCTTCACCGCCGCCGGCATCTCGCTGTTCGCCAGGGCTGCCATCGGCAGCGCGCCCAGCGCCAGCACCCCGGCCATCATCATGCTGCGCCACATATCGCACCTCTGCTGGATTGGGTCATCAGGAAGGCGGGGAGAGCCCGCGCCCAGCTGGTATAGACGAGTCTCGGTCGGAGCGCCATGGATAGCCTGGATGACGCATGGGGGAATGGGGCATCGATTGCCAAGTGGTGGGGACGCAGTTGGGACGGATCGGTAGAGATCGGCAAAACGAAAAAGCCCCCGGGCGGGCGGAATCTCACGTCAGGAGATGGGCAAATTTCTGATAAATTTTTCCTCTTTGACAGTCACGAAAAGTATGGCCTTTGAATTTATCAGTCACGAAGACCCACTTTCTTTCATAGACATCAGTATAGCGAATCACCAGTGAAAAATCGGCCATATAACCAGCCAGCTCATCGTTCGGCATACGTAAACACTCGCGACCTCCGTCCGGCGGCCCCTTTTCCTCAGGAGGGTAAAATGACGCTATTGTCATATAATCATTGGCCCCCATCGCAAACCCGAAATCCATCGCCGCCACTTTCGACACACGAATCTGGCCTTCAAATGCTTTCCCAAGAACATCTCTGACTTTCTCATGGGAGAAGCCTTTCCCCTTCTTCTCTTTGTAGAAAACCTGAAAGTCTCTAATTATTGCGGGGCCAAAACCCTTATTATGAACATCAATAGTGCATAGGCCATCTTCATGGCCAGGGTAGCTTGCCCATATTGCAAAAACGGGTTGAACCTGATTTCGACCAGATTGCCATTGCGAATAGGCACTCCACGCCACAAAAATCAAGGTTACAAGAGAAGCAGCCAAGCCCGCCCAATCCAACCAGCTACCGGTTGCCGACTCTACAAAGACAGGTATTACACTCACGCCATCTATCCTCCGAAGCTTGTTGTCACCAGTTCCACACCGCCCCCCGCTCGCCCCAGACTACCATCCCCCACACCATGAGCCCCTGACAGCCCCGTTACCCTGATCAGGACCCCCTCATGGCACTCGACCAATACCATCACGGCGTGCGCGTCTCGGAAGTCAACGACGGCACCCGTACCCTGCGCACGATCTCCACCGCGGTGATCGGCATCGTCGCCACCGCCGCCGACGCCGATGCGACCGCCTTCCCCCTCGACCGCCCGGCGCTGGTCACCGATATCGCCACCGCCATCGGCCAGGCCGGCAGCAGCGGTACCTTGAAAGGCGCCCTCAGCGCCATCGCCGAACAGGCGCGGCCGATCGTGGTCGTGGTGCGCGTCGCCGAAGGCGCAGATGCCACCGAAACCAGCGCCAACGTGATCGGCACCACCACCGACAGCGGCCAGCGTACCGGCCTGCAGGCGCTGATGACCGCCAAGCAGAAGCTCGGCGTGACCCCGCGCCTGATCGGCTGCCCGGAACTCGATACCCCGGAAGTGACCACCGCCCTGGTGCCGGTGCTGCAGTCGCTGCGCGCCTTCGGCTACGCCTACGCCCACGACTGCGAGACGCTGACCGACGCCACCGCCTACCGCGACCAGTTCGGCGCCCGCGAGCTGATGCTGATCTGGCCGCGCTTCGAGGCGTTCGATGCCGATACCGCCGC